>UQQO01000069.1 GCA_900543175.1 uncultured Fusobacterium sp. | reverse complement strand
CAATAGTAGTTATAATTTTAGTATTAATATGGAGCAAAGTTGAATTTGTTCCATTTTTTGCTGGGATAATGATTGTTCTACCTATTATATATGAAAATATTATAGGTGGAATAGAATCTATAGATAGAGATCTAATAAAGATGGCTAGAATATATAATGTATCAAGATTTTTAATTTATAGAGATATCTATATTCCAAGTATCTATTTTCATTTATCTTCAACTCTTCCATCAATAGTTGGACTTGCTTTAAAAGTAATAATAGCTGGAGAAGTTTTAGCTCAAGATACACTTTCAATAGGTGGAGAGATATTTATGGGAAAAATCTATCTTGAAAGTGCTACTATATTTGCTTGGATAATTATAATAATTCTTGTAAATTTTCTAATTGAGGTTACAATAAAAAGCTTTAATAGAAAGATGAGTAGTTGGAGGAAAGAGTAGTGCAATTAAAAAATATAGTTAAAGATTATGGAGATAAAAAAGTTTTAGGTGGAATTGATATTGAGATAGAAGAAGGGAAAATCACAGCTATTTTAGGTGAATCTGGTTGTGGAAAATCTACCCTTTTAAATATTATAGCAGGAAAGATAAAAGATTATAGTGGAGAGATTATCTTTGAAAGAGAACATGAAAAAGGGATATCATATGTGTTTCAAGAAGATACTTTAATACCTTGGAAAACTGTTTATAGTAATCTTGAATTTGTATTAAAAGGAAAAGTTGAGAAATCAGAACTTGATGAGAGAATAAAAAAATATTTAAAGATAGTTAATTTAGAAGGAAGTGAAAAAGAGTTTCCTAATATGTTAAGTGGAGGAATGAAGAGGAGAGTTGGGATAGCTAGAGCCTTTGCCTTTCCTTCAAATTATATGTTTATGGATGAACCTTTTGAGTTTTTAGATGTAAAGATAAAAGAGGAAATAGTAGAAGACTTGATAAAATTACAAGAGTCAGAAAAGAAAACAATTATTTTAATAACACATGATATTGATACAGCAATAACTTTAGGAGAAAAAATAGTGGTACTTGGTGGGAAGCCAAGTGTTGTAAGATCCTCTTTTATTAATAAATTTGCTTTGAAAATGTTGGAAAATAGTGAAGAAAAAGAGAAATTTAAGTTAGAAATAAAAAAATTATTCTTGTAAATAATTAGAATAAAAGGTATAATAAAATCTAATATTTTGTTTAAGGAGAGAAGAATTAATGATAAAAATAGGTAAAAGACAAAAAATGATAGTTGATAGATTTACAAGTGTAGGAGCTTATCTTACTGAGGTTGAAAAAGAGGGAGAGGAGTTAGAGGATATAAGCATACTTCTTCCAAATAATGAGTTAGAAGAGAGAGAGCTAAAAGAGGGAGATGAAGTAGAAGTTTTAATATATATGGACTCTGAAGATAGACCAGTGGCAACTTTTAGAAAAACTGAAGCTCTTGTAGGAACTTTAGCTAAACTAGAGGTTACAGATGTAAACCCAAAACTTGGAGCTTTTATGGATTGGGGACTAAAAAAAGAGTTACTTCTTCCTAGAGGGCAACAAGAGATACCAGTTGAGGTAGGGAAAAAATATTTAGTTGGAATATATGAAGATAGTAAAGGTAGACTTTCAGCAACAATGAAGATCTATAAATTCCTTCTTCCATCAACTTCTATTAAGAAAAATGATATAGTTTCTGGAACTGTATATAGAATAGAACCTAATATAGGGGTATTTGTAGCAGTTGAAGATAGATATTTTGGACTTATCCCTAAAATTGAATACTTTAAAGATTATAAAGTTGGAGATGAGATAGAAGCTAGAGTTATCAGAGTTAGAGAAGATGGAAAGATAGACTTAACACCAAGAGAGAGAGCATATATTCAAATTGATGAAGATGCTGAGCTTATTCTTGGAAAAATGAGATTGTTAGGTGATAGCTTTGGTTTCACTGATAAAAGTAGCCCAGAAGAGATTATAGATTACTTCAATATGAGTAAAAAAGCTTTTAAAAGAGCTATGGGAAATTTATTAAAAAATGGAAAAGTTGAAAAAAATGAAAAAGGGTATTACAGAATAGTTAAGAAAACTAAATAAAATAATTAAAAGTTTTAGGAGGAGATTATGCTTAGTTTTTTACTTTATGTGTTACTTATTATAGGAATGTGGAGAATTTTTGAAAAAGCAGGTGTTGCAGGGTGGAAATCACTAATTCCATTTTATAATATTTATGTGTTGATAACAAAGATAATTAATAAACCTTGGTGGTGGTTTCTTCTTATCTTTATACCAGGAGTGAATGTTATTGTTGCATTTTTAATAAATTTAGCTTTAGCTAGAGCTTTTGGAAAAGGATTTTTATTTGGAGTTGGACTTTCTTTCTTAGGTTTTATTTTCTATCTTGTTTTAGGATTTGGAGATATTGCTTATCAAGGACCTATTGAAGTAGAAATTATTGATTCAGAGGAGAAAAGAGATTACGATTTATAATAAATTTTTAATTATTTAGTTATAAAAAAATTAGGAGAATTTGCTTAGTGCAGATTCTCCTTTTTAATTGATTTCTATCTTAGCAGAATTACTATTAAATTTTTAATCTATTAACAGATTCAATTCACTTTCAGGAATTTTAAACCATTTTTTTATTTGCTCTTTTGACTTTTCCTTCATTTCATCATCAATATAGGGCATCACTTTTAAAATAGCCATTCCCAAAGCAAAAATATCATCACTATAACCTACTATTGGGGTAATATCTGGTAAAGCATCTAGTGGAAGAATAAAGTACCCTAAAGCCCCAATAATTATTGATTTTTCTTTAGGTGGAATATCCTTTCTTTGCAAAGTGTTATAGAGAAGCAAAAGCATATACACACCTTTTACCCCTACAACTTTTAAAACTTTTTTCAATTTATCAAAAAAGCTTTTCTCATTGTATTCCTTTTTATACTCCTCTTTTTCAAGATTAATATTTTCTTTTTCTTCCATTAGATCTCACCATCTTTCTTTGATTAATCTTCGTAAGTTCCTTTTCTAATAACTTTTTTATTTCTTACAAATTGTTTTCCAAGAGCAAAAACATCTGTAATATCAAGATTATCATCTAGTAATACCATATCAGCATCACTTCCCTCTGCTAAAACTCCCTTAGCTGGATAAAGTTTTAAGAATTTAGCAGGGTTTATTGTTAAAAATTGAAGTGCTTCACTTAAAGTGAATCCATAATTATTGATAAGTCTTTTAATTTCAGCTTGGTGAACATTGATAGGTGATGCACCTATTCTAATTAAGTTTCCTGCTGCATCATAGTCTGAGAAGCTTCCATACCCATCTGAACTAAATGTTATGTGGCTTAAATCAACTCCAGCCTTTTTTGCCATAACTACCCCTTTAGATGCAGTAGCATAATCCTCTTCAGCAAAAGAGTCAGTAATATCTATATATCCACCTTTCTTAGCAAATTCAATAGCAGAATCAAAAACTTCTTTCTTTCTATTTACATGTGTAGGTAAAAAGTGTTTAATAGGAATTTCTGATTTTTCAATTACATTCATAACTTGAGAAAGAAGTCTATCTCCATCTCCCATATGAAGTACAACTATTCCAGCTTTATTTGAGAACATTCCAGCAGTCCTAACTTGAGAAGCTAGATCTTCAAGGATACCCTCATTAATATATGATGCTCTGTGATCTGATATTGCAAGTTTCACTCCAATGATCTCTTCAATAAAAGTTACATCTCTTTTTACTGTCCCTGTGATTGTAGGTGATGGAAACTCATAAGCACCAGTTGTTACATAGCAAGAGATCCCTTCCTCTTTTAAACCTTTAGCTTTTGCTACAATGTTTTCTACATTTCTTGTTGTACTATCTGTTCCTAACACTCCAATTACAGTAGTAACTCCAGCTTCAACAATTTTTGATAGAGGGGCTTCAGGTACTCTAGTTTTAAAACTTCCCTCTCCTCCACCTCCAGTTATATGGATATGTTGATCTATATATCCAGGTACAGCTTTTTTACCTGTCCCATCTATTATTTCACATTCAAATCCTTCACAAGTAATATTTTTATCAATTTTTACAATTTTATCATTGCAAAAAAGAATATCTTGAACCCCTTTAAATTCTGGATTGTAAATCTCTACATTTTTAATAAGTTTAAACATACTCCACCTCACTATATTTTATGTTAAATATATTATACAATAGTTTTTTTCAAATTAAAACCATATAAATTTCTTAAAAATAAAAAACACCTTCCATCTAAATTAAGATAGAAGGTGCAGTGTTTTACAATAGATGAATATTTAATTTTTTACAAATTTCGTGAACCTCTTTTGGCCACATAGAAGCTTGAACCTCTCCAATATGTAGTTTATCTAGGAAGAATAAGCAGATACGAGATTGTCCTAACCCTCCTCCAATTGTGTATGGAAGTTCTCTGTTTAATAGCATTCTATGATATTCAAGAGTTTTTCTATCTTCACAACCAGCAATTTTAAGTTGTTTAGCTAGAGAATCTTCATCAACTCTAATTCCCATAGATGAAAGCTCTAGTCCAATTCCTAAAGGCTCATAATATAGGATAATATCTCCATTTAATTCCCAATCATCATAGTCAGGAGCTCTTCCATCATGTTTTTCTCCAGAGTTTAAAACCCCACCTATTTTCATAATAAATATTGCTCCATACTCTTTAGCTGCTGCATGTTCTCTCTCTTTTGGAGTAAGTAGAGGGTATTTATCCTCTAACTCTTGTGTAGTTATAAATGTAATTTTTTCAGGAACTTTTCTTGAAAGTTCAGGATAAAGTCCACAAATATAATCTTCAGTACTTTTTAAAACTCCAAAAATTCCTTCAACTGTTGATTTTAAGCTTTCCTCTGTTCTATCCTCTTTTGCTATAATTTTTTCCCAGTCCCATTGGTCAACATAGTATGAATGTATAAAGTCTGTATCTTCATCTCTTCTAATCGCATTCATATCTGTATAAAGCCCTTCACCTATATTGAAGTTATAATTATGAAGTGCCATTCTTTTCCATTTTGCCAAAGAATGAACTATTTCTGCTTTATCTCCTGCTTTTGTAACAAAACTTACAGGTCTTTCTATTCCACTAAGGTTGTCATTTAATCCTGATTCAGGTTTAACAAATAATGGAGCTGAAACCCTTGTAAGATTTAACTCTTTTGCTAATTCCCTTTCAAAGAAATCCTTTACTTGCTTTATTGCAACCTCTGTTTGTCTAAGATCTAATTTTGATTTGTAACTCATTTTACCACGTCCTTAATTATAATTTCCTTCAATATAGTATTAATGTCTTTTATAATAGCACTATTCCTGTAAAAAGTCAATAGTTTCTCGCCTAAAATTAAAATATTTTTTTATTTATATTAAAAATAAAAAAATATTATCTTAAAAAATTACTTGACATTTAATTTTTTAAGATGTACAATTAGGCAAATCAAAAAAGTAAATGAGGAGGGGAAAAATGATCAGGAGATTTAGGATAAGGAAAAATGAAAAATTAAATAGAAAACCTTATTCTTTAAAATTGGTTGATCAAATTTAAACTTTCTTGAAAAGATTGGGTATAAAATGTAGATAGATATTTTATCAATTATATTTTGTATTCCATGAGCATAGAGTGAAATGTGATCAATAGATTTATTCTATTGATTTTTTTATTAGAAGTTTAATGCAGCCTTTTTAGAGGTTGCATTTTTTTTATAATCAAGTAATAAAATTTTAATTATTATAAAGGGGGAAACAAATGGATTACTTAGTTTTACTGAAAGATATTTTTATTGGAGGAGATAGATACATGTATATCTTAAATGGTCTAGCTTTTTCAATTGGAACAACACTGTTAGCTACTATAATAGGAATTATTCTTGGGATTTTAATTGCACTTTTGGAACTTTCACAATTTTATCCATTAAAGCATAAAAAAGGTTGGGAAAAATTCAATCCTCTATCTTCAATAGCTTTTGGATATGTTGATATAATTAGAGGTACTCCAGCAGTTGTACAATTGATGATCTTAGCAAATTTAATATTTGTTGGAGTTTTAAGAGATACACCTATCCTTGTTATAGCTGGACTTTCATTTGGAATTAACTCTGGAGCATATGTTGCTGAGATAATAAGAGCAGGTATTGAGGGGCTAGATAAAGGACAAATGGAAGCTGCTAGAGCTTTAGGAATGCCTTATGGGGTAGCAATGAAAGAGGTTATCATTCCTCAAGCTATTAAAAAGATTCTTCCAGCTCTTGTAAGTGAGTTTATAACTCTTTTAAAAGAAACTTCAATTGTTGGATTTATTGGAGGGGTAGACTTATTGAGATCAGCAAATATAATTACAAGCCAAACATATAGAGGAGTTGAGCCACTATTGGCAGTTGGACTTATCTATCTAGTATTAACAGCATTATTTACTAAAGTTATGAGAAATGTAGAAAAGGGGTTGAAAGTAAGTGATTAAGGTTGAAAATTTATATAAAAATTATGGAAAATTAGAGGTTTTAAAAGATATTAGTACAGAGGTTAAAAAAGGTGATATCATAGCTATAATAGGACCTTCAGGAAGTGGAAAATCTACATTTTTAAGATGTTTAAACAAACTTGAAGAGGCAACAGCTGGACATATATATGTAAATAATCAAGATCTTATGGGAGTAGATACAGATATTAACAAGATTCGTGAAAAAGTAGGAATGGTGTTTCAACACTTTAATTTATTCCCACATAAAACAGTTCTTGAAAATCTAACTCTTTCTCCAATAAAGATAAAAGGTTACTCACAAGAGGAAGCTGAAAGTAAAGCTTTAGTTCTTCTTGAAAAAGTAGGATTAAAAGATAAAGCTGCTGCTTATCCAAATCAACTGTCAGGAGGACAAAAGCAAAGAATAGCTATTGCTAGAGCTTTAGCAATGGAGCCTGAAATTATGCTATTTGATGAGCCTACATCAGCTCTTGACCCTGAAATGATCAAAGAGGTTCTTGATGTTATGAGAGATCTAGCTAAAGAGGGAATGACAATGCTTATTGTTACACATGAGATGGGATTTGCTAAAAATGTTGCTAATAGAGTATTCTTCATGGATAGAGGAAATATTTTAGAAGATACTACACCAATTGAACTTTTTGAAAATCCTAAACATGAGAGAACAAAAGAGTTTTTAGATAAAGTTTTAAATAAATAATTTTACTACATTAATTAATGAAGCAAGTATAAATATATAAATACAGGAGGAAATGATTATGAAAAAATTTGTTAAAAGTTTACTTATGGGTGCATTAGTTTTATCTTTATCTGTTTCAGCTATGGCAAAGGACAAGATCTTTGTAGGGACAAATGCAGAGTTTCCACCATTTGAATATCTTGAAAAAGGGGAAGTTACAGGATTTGATATTGAATTAGTTAATGAGATTGGAAAGGTAATGGATGCAGATGTAAAAGTTTTAGATATGTCTTTTGATGGACTTTTACCTGCTCTTCAAATGAAAAAAGTAGATTTAGTTATTGCAGGGATGACAGCTACTGAAGAGAGAAAGAAAACTGTATCATTTACACAACCATATTATACAGCTAGCCAAGTTATCATAGTTAAAGAGGGAAATAACTCAATAAAATCTTTTGATGATTTAAAAGGTAAAAAAGTTGCTGTTATGCTTGGATTTACTGGAGATACTATTGTTAGTGAAATTGAAGGAGTTAATGTTGAAAGATTCAATGCTGCTTATGCTGGAATAATGGCACTACAAGCTGATAAAGTTGAAGCTGTTGTATTAGACTCTGAACCTGCTAAAAACTATGTAAAACAAAACCCAGGATTAGTTCTTGCTGAAGCTGATGCTGAACAAGAGGAATATGCAATTGCTTTAAGAAAAAATGATAAAGCTCTTCTTGAAAAAGTAGAAAAAGCACTTGCTGAATTAAAAGCTAATGGAACATATGATGCTTTAATTAAAAAATATTTTAACTAATAATTAAATTTAAACACCCCTCAAAGTCACATGGACCTTGAGGGGTATTTTATTATAAATATCATCTTATATTTATCTTTCTAATACTTAAAGTAAAAATATATTATCCTTAACATCAAGTTGACGTAATTTGGAAGTGAATATTAGAAACACTCAGCGAAATGCAGTTAAGAAAATGCAACGTGTTTGAGACGAAGTTGAGTTTTGCATTTTCAACGGAATGAGCAATAGGGATTCTTTATTCACTGACATGGAGTCAAATTGATGTTAAAAAAGAAATTTTGATAACTTAACTTGACTAATAATCGCTAAATGCAAAGGTACTTTGTCAAAATCTAACGATACACAAGAAAAAATGAACTTAACTAGATAAGTAGGTTATAGGTGTATTTTATATTTATCTTTCTAGTTTCCCATATGCAACTAAAGGATCATCTTTAGGAATAGCTAAACTAATAGTTTGATACAAAATTATTCCGTCAAACTCTGCTCTAAAAGTACAAAGTTCTTTACCAAAGCAATCTTTAATCTCACCTAAAATATCATCTTTTTCTACTAAATCCCCTGCTTTAAATCTAGGATACCAATATCCTTCACATGGAGATTCTAAATAGTTTGCCTGTGTTATCTCTTTTTGCTCTTCACTCTTTGAAGAAGTTGTATATTCTATAACTTCTAAATAAGCTAGAAACTCCTTTAAACAAATCTTATATCTATCAAGATTTTTACTCTCTATATTTCCATTTCCACCTATCTCTATAAGGAGAGAGGGAACACCTTGAATAGCAGCTGAATTATAAGCACCAGTACTAGCCTTTGATCTCACTCTTACAGGAAGAGAGATATTAGAGGCTACCTTATGAGAAAAATCTATAACCTCCTTTTCTCCTATCCCCGGAGCATAAATAAATGGCATAACCTCTTCAAATAGATCTCCACCATGAAGATCAATAAAAAAATCTAATTGAGGGTAAAGATATTTTGAAAAGGCAAAAGCTATCTTTTCAGAGACAGTTCCATTTTCCTCACCTGGAAAAACTCTATTTAAATTTTTATTATCTTCAGGAACAATTCTTGAAACTCTTTTAAAAAATCCAGAATAGTTTACTGTATGTAAAATTATTAAAATTCCATTTATATTATCAGGGTTAAATTCATTTGCTAGATCAATGGCAGTTTGAATACTTGTATATTCACAGTTGTGAATCCCAGCAGATATACAGATAGTTTTACCTCTATTTTTTCCATATATTACAGTTACAGGAATATTGTAATCATCTATCTTCCAAAAACCAGAGTATTTTTCTCCTTTATTACAAGTAATATTTCCCAGTTCAAACATCTTTCCTCCTTATTTTCTACTTTCTTATTTTCTACTAATAAGATGGCAAGCTACCTTATGATCTGGTGCTACCTCTTTTAATAGTGGTTTCTCTTTTTTACAAATCTCCATAGCATATTCACATCTATTTACAAAGGGACATCCCTCTGGGACATCAAGAGGGCTAGGAACCTCTCCAGATAGGAGTTTTACCTTATTTTCAGAAAATGTATTCAAAGTGAAAACTGCATTTAGCAGAGCCTTTGTATATGGATGAAGTGCAATCTCTTGCATCTTCTCTGAATCTATCACTTCAACAACATTTCCCAAATACATAACAGCTAGTTCTTGAGAAAATGATTTAACCAACATTAAATCGTGGCAGATAAAGAGAATACTTAAATTCCTCTCTCTTTGAAGTTTTCTCAAAAGTTTTATAATACTACTTTGAACAGAAACATCAAGAGCAGAGGTAGCCTCATCACAAATTAAAATCTCTGGTTCCAAAGAGATTGCCCTAGCTATTCCAATTCTTTGAAGTTGCCCTCCACTTAAATTATGGGGATATGATTCTAAATACTCTTCAGATAGCTCCACCATATTTAATAGCTCTTTAGCCTTTTCATATTTAAATTTTTTCTCCAACAATCCAAAGTTGAAAAGTGGCTCTGTTAAAATATCTACTATTTTCATTTTAGGATTAAATGCAGACATTGCATCTTGAAAGATCATCTGAATATTTTTTCTATTTAACCATACCTCATTTTTATTAAATTTAGATATATCTTGACCTTTATATATTATACTTCCAGATGTGATATTTTCAAGATTCATAACCATTCTTACAAAAGTTGACTTTCCACATCCACTCTCTCCTACAATTCCAAAACATCTCCCTCTTTTTAAATCTATATTGATTTTATCACATGCAGTTAGAGATCTATTATTTTGTGTTTTAAATATTTTAGTTACATCTTTAGCTTGTAAAATTATATCTCTATCATTAAATTCCATATTTTTCTTCAACTCCTGGAACAGAGTTTAATAGTAATTTAGTGTAATCACTTTTAGGTGAATTTATAATCTCTTGAGGTGTTCCCTGTTCTAAAACATCTCCTTTTCTCATTACTATAATTCTATCTGACATGTAAGCAGCAACTCCTAGATTGTGTGTCACCAAAAGAATAGTTGTATTATAACTTTTTCTTAGATTCATAAGCTCCTCCACTATCTGAGCTTGAGTAGTTACATCAAGGGCACTGGTAGGCTCATCAGCCAAAAGAACCTTGGGATTGAAGGTCATAGCTATTGCAATTCCCACTCTCTGACACATTCCCCCACTCAATTGGTGGGGGTAACTATTCATTACATTTTCAGGAGTTGGAAGATTCATCTTCTTCAACATTGATATAGCTTTTTCTTTAGCCTCTTCCTTTGATAGATTTGAATGTTGCTGAATATACTCAATAAATTGAGTTCCTATTTTTCTAATGGGATTTAAAGTGTTTCTACTATCTTGAAATATCATAGTTATCTCTTTTCCATGTTTGTCTTTTAAATTAGAGTTTCCTAATATCTCTTGATTTTCTAAGAGTATACTTCCATTTAAAATTTTACTATTTTTATTTAAAGCTCCAATAATACTTTTTATTACAGTAGTTTTTCCACTTCCACTCTCCCCTACTATCCCTATTATCTCTCCTTTTTTTACTGAGAGATTAAAGTTTTTTACTACAGGCACTTTATTATCATATTGAATAGTTAAATTACTAATATTTAACATAGCTCCTATCTCCTATTTTATATTTGTTTTGCTTGTTATCCAATAATAATCAGTTGGGTACATTACAGCATTTTCAATATTTTTAGTTGTAATTAAATATGTAGTTTCATATCCAAAGAATATAGTAGGAATATCATCCATTATTAGCTGTTGGATCTCTATAATCATCTCTTTTCTCTTTTCCTCATCAAATTCTGATGCCAATCTATCTAACAACTCATCAACTTTCTCATTTTTATATCCAGTTTGGTTAGTAGCTGATCTACTGTACCAGTTTTCACGTAGATATTTTTCAGGGTCTCCAGTATTTGCCACAAGTACATTCCAAATAAGGAGATCAAATTTTCCAGAATCTCTTAAATCTAGTAGTGTTTCATAGCTAACTGTATTTATTTTTACATTTATTCCAACCTCTTTAAGACTAATTTGAGCAGCTTGAGCATAGATTTTTAATTCTTCTCTACTTGTATATATT
>UQQO01000068.1 GCA_900543175.1 uncultured Fusobacterium sp. | reverse complement strand
AATTCTATTTCCTATATTATGTGATTTAGTTACAGACAAAAGAAAAAAAATAATATATAATACAATCAAGAAATGAAATTAAAATATTTAAAAGGAGGCATTCATATGGCAATTTTACATATAACTAAAGAAAATTTTGAAAAAGAGGTTTTAAAATCAGATGTTCCTGTAGTTGTTGATTTCTGGGCAGCATGGTGTGGACCTTGTAAAGCTCTAGCACCTAGACTTGAAGAGGCTGACTCTCAACTTAACTCTGAGGTTAAAATAGCAAAAATTAATATTGATGAAGAGGAAGAATTAGCTGCTCAATTTAGAGTAATGAGCATTCCTACTTTATTACTATTTAAAAACGGAACTCCTGTTGAAAAATCTGTTGGTTTAGTTTCAACTGAAGAACTTTTAGAGTTTGCAAAAAAATAATCCTTCGTGAAGTTAATTAATAAAAATCTCTCTATCTAAAATGATTTAGGTAGAGAGATTTTTTTATACTAGTTATATAAATCTTTAATTAAAGAAAAATTTAGTTGAAATAATTATTTTAAAACTCTATAATATAAAAAATGATTAGTGGGTGATAATTATGAACAAAAAGTTTAATTTAATAATCTTATTTTCACTCTTTTTTTTAATTATTGGATGCTCTAATGTAGGAGTTTCTCCAGGAATAGGTATAGGCTGGGGAAGTGGAGGACACTTTGGGGCTGGAATCTCTTTAAATACTTGGACAACCTCAGATAGTTGGGGAAAAGATGAAGTCTATAAAAATTTTTACATAAAAAACTTTAATTATCTTGTAAAAAAATATGATAATTTAATTAAAAATAAAGATACTAGTTTAGAAGAAATTAAAGAGTTAAAAGTAAAAATGTTAGCTCTTAGACATCAAGTAAACAGAGATTGGAATGAGATTGAAAAAAGAAAAGAGTTTATACAGGATTTTAATAAAAAAATTGATTTTTATATTAATAATTTAAATAATTTAGAAAAATAAAACATTTAGGGAGGGTTTATGTTTAGTTTAGTTGAAGGAGCTAGTTTATCATCTTTTATATTTTTAGGATTGGCATGTTTCTGTGCAGCTTTTATTGATGCTATTGCTGGAGGTGGTGGACTTATCAGTTTACCTGCATTTTTAGCCTCTGGTCTACCTGCTCATGTGGCTTTAGGAACTAATAAAATAGCAGCTTGTTGTTCTACTATTGCAAGTAGTGCAAAATTTGCTCAATCTGGAAAGATAAACTGGACTATGATGAAAAAGTTAGCTATCTTTTCTTTTATTGGAGCTGTATTAGGAGTTAAAACTGTTGTGATGATAGACTCTAAATATCTTTATCCAATAGCAATAGTACTTTTGCTTTTAGTTCTTATCTACACTCTTCATAATAAAAATTTAGGTGAAGAGAACCAATTTAAAGAGCTTACTAGTCAAAATATTAAATATGGAATTATCATGGCATTTGTTATGGGATTTTATGATGGTTTCTTTGGACCTGGAACTGGTTCTTTCTTAATTTTTGCTTTAATAAGAATATTTAAGCTAGATTTTACAAATGCCAGTGGAAATGCAAAGATATTAAATCTATCAAGTAATATTGCAAGTGTTATTGTCTTTTCATATATGGGAAAAGTTAATCTTCTTTATGCTTTCTCTATGGCTGCTATTATGATAATTGGAGCTACAATAGGAGCAAAAATGGCTGTAACAAGAGGAAGCAAATTTATTAAACCTATGTTTTTAATTGTTACAACTATTGTTTTAACTAAAATGATTGCTGAATCAATATTCCATATTGATATCTCTAGTCTTATAAAATCATATATGTCTATATTTATCTAAGTTAGAAAAAAGCTGTTATCTCTCTTCACGAAAGAATAACAGCTTTATTTTTAATCAAATATATATCCTATACTAAATTGTGAGATTATCTCGCCATCTTTATTGTCTTTTGATAAAGAGAACTCTATCGGTCCAAATAGAGAGGTGTATTTCAGTTCTAAATCAAATCCTTGGTGATAATCACTCCACATCTGTGGAACTTT
Source organism: uncultured Fusobacterium sp. (assembly GCA_900543175.1). Taxonomy (GTDB): domain Bacteria; phylum Fusobacteriota; class Fusobacteriia; order Fusobacteriales; family Fusobacteriaceae; genus Fusobacterium_A. The sequence goes on along the minus strand of UQQO01000068.1, from coordinate 9,532 downwards.
CTCTCCAAACATACTATCTTCTTTATCTTTAACCTCACTATAACTACCTATATTCCATTTAGTTCCTATATATAAATTTCTCAAAATCTCATACTCTAAACCTAATCTTCCAATTAAAAACTCATCAACTAATTTTTGATGAACCTCATATCCATAAAAAGCAAACTCTTTATTTTTTATATTATTTCTTGTTCCACCTAATTTTACATACTGATCAATAGAGATATTATCTCCTGAAATTACTCCACCATACATACCATAAGATAAAGTTAATTTTTTTGTTAAAGGTATATATCCATCAACAACATACAGAGGTCCATATAAGTTAGAGTTAGAATTCCCCCAAGTTCCTTCCCATACATAATTAAACTCTCCTTTAATACCAGATGTTGGGTTCATCAATCCATTTGTTTTATCAAGGCTTAATTTTAAAAAGGCTTCATTATATTTTTTTGAATACTCAAATTGTTCTGTCCAACTAAAACCTGTATCTTGTTTAAGATTTGTATAATTAAACGCTGCTCCATAAGCTGCTAATATCTCATTGTTATATTGTGTCAAAATACCAGTTTCAAATCTTAAATTTTCACTTGTATAATCTGCTATCTTCTTCCCTTTATCATATAAATATAGCGGTGCCTCATTATATGAAGCATTTGCAAAAATACCTATCTTATTTGATACTCCGTAATAAAAGAAATTATCTGCTGATATTCCTAAATAATCACCAAATTGAGCATTTATTGAAGATGTATTTCCTAACTTCTTAGTATTTGAAAATTCTGTTCCTATATTAAATACAGTTCCATATCCTGTTGAATAACTAGCTCCTATTCCAAATATATTAGCTGGATTTATCTCTGCATCTAAAACTAAAGTCGTTCCTTGAATATCATAATATACCTTGTTGATAAAATCTGTGCTATATATTTTTAACATAATCTCTTCTAATTCATCATATGAAAGATATTTATTTTCATATTTTTCTAAAAGCTTATTTAAAATCTCCTTTTTATTTTCTGGAATCTTATCTGTATATTTAATACTCTCTATATATATCTTATTTTCAAGCATTCTCTCTTGATATTTTTTCTCTCTCTTAGGAAGTTTCTCAATGGAATAAAGTTGTTCTAAAGTAGCTTTTTTCCCTAACTCTACTAATTCTTTTCCCTTTTTAATATCAGTTGCACTATAAGTTTGAATATCTGGAGATATCAATATAGTTGCCATATTTCTCTGTTCCTGTGTTGAAGAAGCACTTTGAATAGTTACCAATTGGTTTAGAACACTTAAAATATTGTAATCTTTGTTGTCCTTTACCTCATTTCCAACATCACTAGCTATTACAATATCTGATCCCATTGCTAAAGCATCTTCAACTGGAAGATTTCTTGAAACTAATCCATCTACATAAAGATTTCCATCTATTTCAACTGGCTCTAATATTGTTGGTATAGCTATACTTGCTGTTACCGCCCTTGCTAAATCTCCTTTTTTTAGTGCTACTGCCTTTCCACTATTTAGATCAGTTGCCACTACTCTTAAAGGAATTGGCAATTTATCAAAATCATTTATCTCCTCTGCTCCTGCAAAAATCTTTTTCAATCTCAAATATATTATCTCTGTATTTCCTATTCCTTTTGGCAAAGATAGATTAAACTCCTTATCATATCTGATAGTAGCTGCATATTTTTTATTATTTACCTTTTGTTCTAACGGAACTTTCTTATTTTCTAACTCTCCATTGATATAGCTATTCCAATCAGTATTTAGAAGCAGTTTTTCTATCTCATCTGGAGTGTACCCTATTGAGTATAAAGCCCCTACAACAGCTCCCATACTTGTTCCTGTTATATAGTCAATTTTTATATCATTTTCTTCTAATACTCTTAAAACTCCAACATGAGCAAGCCCCTTTGCTCCACCACCACTTAATGCTAAACCTATCTTTATACTATTTTTATCTTTTTTTAATTTTACAGCTTTAGACTTTTCTAAAAATTTTATCTTATTATTTAAAATATTTATCTGTTCCTTTAATTTTTTTATCTCTATATCTTCTTCCAATACTTGAGAATTTTTTTTCTGCACAGTACTAGAAAAGCTTTTCATCGGTGTAATTGGCATATATATTATCAAAAATATTACCAGTATATTTATAATCTTTTTCATCTCTTCTCCTAATTTTTTTCTATAAATAATTTATATTATACCAAGTTTTAAAAATAAATAAAATACAATTATGATAAATTTGATTTTTTATGTCAAAAATGTTATAATTACTAGAAAAATAAAACTCAGAATTATGTAAGTAGTAAGAAGTAAATGGTGAATATTTTTTGACTTTTTACTCCTTATTATTTACCTTCTGAGCTTTAAAAAAACTAAAATGGAGGAGTTTATGTTTGACGAAAAAAAAGTTGAATTAGAACTAGCTGGAAGAACACTTAGTTTTTCTACTGGTAAAATAGCAAGACAATCTTGTGGTGCTGTAATGGTACAATATGGTGATACTGTACTTTTAAGTACTGTAAATCGTAGCAAAGAACCTAGAAAGGAAGCTGATTTCTTCCCTCTAACTGTAGATTATATTGAAAAATTCTATGCTGCTGGAAAATTCCCAGGTGGATTTAATAAAAGAGAGGGTAGACCATCTACAAATGCTACTCTTACAGCTAGACTTATAGACAGACCTATCAGACCAATGTTCCCAGATGGGTTTAACTATGATGTACATATTGTAAATACTGTATTTTCTTATGATGAAAAAAATACACCAGATTATTTAGGAATTATAGGATCTTCAATGGCTCTTATGCTATCTGATATTCCTTTCCTTGGACCAGTTGCTGGAGTTGTAGTAGGACGTAAAGATGGAGAGTTTATTTTAAACCCTACTCCTGCTGAATTAGAAGAAAGTGAACTTGAACTTTCTGTTGCTGGAACAAAAGATGCTGTAAACATGGTTGAGGCTGGAGCTCAAGAACTAGATGAAGAAACTATGTTAGCTGCTATTATGTTTGCTCATGAAAATATCAAAAAAATCTGTGCTTTCCAAGAAGAATTTGCTAAAGCTGTTGGAAAAGAAAAAATTGAATTTACTAAAAAAGAGGTATTACCTCTAGTTAAAGATTTCATTGATGAAAATGGAATGGAAAGATTAAAAGCTGCTGTTCTTACTCTTGGTAAAAAAGCTAGAGAAGAAGCTGTTGATAGTTTAGAAGCTGAACTTATGGAAGCTTTCATCCTTCAAAACTACGAAGGTGTTGCTGAAGAGGATCTACCTGAAGAAGTTATTGATGAATTTAAACTTTACTACCACGATTTAATGAAAAAATTAGTTAGAGAAGCTATTTTATATCATAAACATAGAGTTGACGGAAGAAAAACTACTGAAATCAGACCTCTTTATGCTGAAACTGATGTTCTTCCTATACCTCATGGATCTGCTATGTTTACAAGAGGAGAAACTCAAGCAGTTGTTATCACTACTCTTGGAACAAAAGAGGATGAACAACTTGTTGATGATTTAGAAAAAGAATACTTCAAAAAATTCTATCTACACTACAACTTCCCACCTTACTCTGTAGGAGAAGTTGGAAGAATGGGTTCTCCTGGAAGAAGAGAACTTGGACACGGATCTCTTGCTGAAAGAGCTCTTAGATATGTAATCCCTTCTGAAGAAGTATTCCCATATACTATCAGAGTTGTTTCTGAAATTACTGAATCAAATGGATCTTCATCTCAAGCATCAATTTGTGGAGGATCTCTTTCATTAATGGCAGCAGGTGTGCCTATTAAAGAACATGTTGCTGGTATTGCAATGGGACTTATTAAAGAAGGTGAAGAGTTTACTGTTTTAACAGATATCATGGGACTTGAAGACCACTTAGGAGATATGGACTTTAAAGTTGCTGGAACTAAAAATGGTATAACAGCTCTTCAAATGGATATTAAAATAACTGGAATTACTGAAGAAATCATGAGAATTGCTCTTAAACAAGCTCATGATGCTAGAATGGAGATTCTTGAACTTATGAATAATACTATTCCTGAACCTGCTCCAATAAAATCTACTGTACCTAGAATTCATCAAATGAAAATAGCTACAGATAAAATAGCTGTTCTTATTGGACCTGGAGGAAAAAATATTAAAGGAATCATTGAAAAAACAGGAGCAACTGTAGATATCAATGATGATGGAAATGTTTCTATATTTGCTAAAGATGAAGAAACATTAAATGAAACTATAACTCTTGTAAATTCATATGTTAAAGATGTTGAAGTTGGAGAAATCTACAAAGGTAGAGTTGTAAGCATCACTAAATTTGGTGCATTTATGGAAATTTTACCTGGTAAAGAGGGACTTCTTCATGTTTCTGAAATCTCTCATGAAAGAGTTGCAAATGTTGAAGATGTATTAAAAGTTGGAGATGTATTTGATGTTAAAGTTATCTCTACTGACAATGGAAAAATTAGTTTAAGTAAAAAGAAAATTTAATTATTTTTAGGGAGAACACAGATACCCTCTGTGTTCTCTTTAATATGGTATAATATTAATGAGGTGAAGAATGAAATTTGCTTTAATAAGCTTAGGATGTAGCAAAAATTTAGTTGATAGTGAAAATTTTATTGGAATTCTTGTAAATAAAAAAGGATTTGAAGTAACTAGTGAACTAAATGAAGCTGATATGATAATAGTAAATACTTGTGGTTTTATTGGAGATGCTAAAAAAGAATCTATTGAAACTATTTTAGAAGTAAGTGAGCTTAAAGAAACTGGTAACTTAAGGAAAATTATTGTTACTGGTTGTCTTGCTCAAAGATATGCAGAAGAGATATTAAAAGAACTACCTGAAGTAGATGCTGTTATTGGAACAGGAGAGATTGATAAAATAGAAAAAGTTGTAGATGAAATTCTTAATGATAAACATCCTGTTGAAACTTCTAGTATGGATTTCCTTGCTAATGCTAATACAGATAGAATTTTAACAACTGCTTCTCATACAGCTTATTTAAAAATTTCTGAAGGTTGCGATAGAAGATGCACTTACTGTATTATCCCTCAACTTAGAGGAAGATTAAGAAGTAGAACTATTGAGGATATATTAGTTGAAGCTAATAATCTTGTAAAATCTGGAGTAAGAGAATTAAATCTTTTATCTCAAGAGACTACTGAATATGGAATCGATCTTTATAAAGAAAAATCTTTAGCAAAATTAATGAAAGAGCTTGTAAAAATAGAGGATTTAAAATGGTTAAGAACATACTATATGTATCCTGACTCTGTTACAGATGAGTTAATTCAAGTAATGAAAACTGAAGATAAAATTTGTAAATATTTTGATATTCCTATTCAACATGTTTCTGATTCTATACTTCAAAATATGGGAAGAGCTAAAACTGGAGCTCATTTAAAAGATATTCTATATAGAATAAGAAAAGAGATTCCAAATGCAACTTTTAGAACATCTGTTATAGTTGGATTCCCTGGAGAAACTCAAGAGAATTTCGAAGAGTTAAGAGATTTTCTTGAAGAGTTCCAATTTGATTATGTAGGAGTATTCAAATATTCAAGAGAAGAGGATACAAAAGCATATGATATGGATAATCAAGTTCCTGAAGAGATAAAAGAAGAGAGATGGGTAGAGCTTACTAACCTTCAAAGTAAGATAGCTGAAAATAAAAATAGAGCTATGCTTGGACAAACTGTTGAGGTTATGATTGATGGAGTTTCTACTGAAAGTGAGTATCTATTAGAGGGAAGAACAAAAGGACAAGCTCTTGAAATAGATGGTAAAGTTCTTACAAATGATGGTACAGCAAAACCTGGTGAAATTGTTAAAGTTAAGTTAGAACAAAACTTTGATTATGATTTTATTGGACCAATAGTTGAAAATGAAAAACAATAATTTTTAATGTTACGGAGGAAAGAATATGAACCTACCTAATAAACTAACTTTTATAAGATTGGTATTAGCTATCCCTTTTATCTATTTTCTTCAAGAATCAGGCAATGTAAGTGCACATTTATCTCTTACTTATAGACTTATTGCTTTTGCTATCTTTGTTATAGCTTCACTTACAGACTTTTTTGATGGTTATCTTGCTAGAAAATATAATCTTGTTACAGATTTTGGAAAATTAATGGATCCATTAGCTGATAAGATTCTTGTGATTTCAGCTTTAGTTTTATTTGTTGAGTTAAAATATATTCCAGCTTGGATGTCTATTATTGTAATAGCTAGAGAGTTTTTAATCAGTGGAATTAGAATGCTTGCTGCTGCAAAGGGAGAAGTTATTCCAGCTGGTAAATTAGGAAAATACAAAACTACAAGTCAAATGATTGTAATTTTAATTATGATAATTGTTGGAAATCAACCATATAATTTTTATTTAATGATGATTCCTATAATTTTAACTCTTTGGTCTGGGTGGGAATATACATCAAAAGCTAAGCATTATTTTATGAATTGTAAATAATAAAATATTTCATAAGGGAGTGTTGTAAAATATGGTTCTATTGTTTAAAATTGTTGATTTGCTAGTCTCTATTATCAATACCCTTATAGTTATAAGAGTTATACTTTCTTGGCTATCTCCAAATTCAAATAATGGATTTACTGATTTGGTTTATGGCATCACAGAACCTATCTTAAAGCCTTTTAGAGTATTACTTCCTATGGGAAATTTAAGAGTTGACTTATCTCCAATGGTAGCCTATATCTTCTTATCAATAATAAGAAGAGTGGTTTTTAATTTATTATTTTAATAGGGAAGCTATTGCTTCTCTATTTTTCTTAAAAAACAGGAGTTGATTATTGTGGAAGATATTATAAGTGAATACCATATTCCTGTCCTTTATAGAGAGTGTCTTGATAATTTAGTTATTAATAAAGATGGAATATATTTAGATTGTACTCTTGGTGGTGGTGGACACTCAGAGGGTATATTAAAAGAACTTTCAGAAAAGGGTAGACTAGTTTCTATAGATCAAGATCAACAAGCTATTGATTTTGCTAAAAAGAGATTGGAAAAATATGGAAATAAATGGCAAGTATTTAAAAATAACTTCGAAAATTTAGATACAGTTTTATATATGGCTGGTTATGATAAAATTGATGGTATCTTAATGGATATAGGAGTTTCATCTACTCAATTAGATGATCCTGAAAGAGGTTTCTCATATAGATATGATACTAAACTAGATATGAGAATGAATCAAAATAATCCCCTTTCAGCATATGAAGTTGTCAATGAGTATCCAGAGGAAAAATTAGTAAAAATCTTCTTTGAATATGGAGAGGAAAGAAATGCTAAAAAAATAGCTAAATTTATTTGTGAAGCTAGACAGGAGAAAAAAATTGAAACTACTGGAGAGCTAGTAGCTATTATTAAAAGAGCTTATCCTGAAAGAGCTGCTAAACACCCTGCTAAAAAAACTTTCCAAGCTATTAGAATAGAGGTAAATAGAGAGCTTGAAGTACTTGAAAAAGCTATTGATAAAGCTGTGGACTCTCTAAAAATCGGTGGAAGACTGGGAATTATAACTTTCCATTCATTAGAAGATAGATTGGTAAAAACTAAATTTAAAGATCTAGCTACTGCTTGCAAATGCCCACCTGGACTTCCTATCTGTGTTTGTGGAGGAAAGGCTAAAGTTAAGTTAATCACAAAAAAACCTATTATTCCTGAAGGAGAGGAGTTAGAATTTAATAATAGAGCTCACTCTTCTAAATTAAGAGTTGTAGAAAGGATAGGTTAAAGTGAAAAAAACATTTCTTTTTGTATTTTTTATTATAATTTTAGTTTGGATTATTCATGGTTCTCTTTTGATAAAGATCTCTAAACTAGAACAATCTATCAATAAAGATAAAAAAGAGTTAGAAATAGTTGAAAAAGAGTTAAATAGAAAAATTATTGAGTATGATACAAAAATTGATTTAGATAAAATTGGAAAAGAGATGAGAAGTAAAAAGAAGATGGAAATTTCCAATAAAATTAATTTTTTCCAAATAGAAAATTAAATAATATCATCAACTTTGGAGGATAGATGGTAAAAAAAGATCAAGTAATTGAACTAGAAATAGATAAAATAGTAAACGGTGGAGAGGGATTAGGATACTATAATGATTTTACAATATTTGTTCCTATGTCTGTTCCACAAGATAGATTAAAAGTTAAAATTATATCTGTTAAAAAAACTTATGCTCGTGGACTTATTGAAGAGATTATAACTCCAGGAGCTGAAAGAGTGGAAGATCTTTCAAAAGTAACTTTTGAAGATTTTCAAGGTTGTGACTTTGCTATGTTACAATATGATGCTCAACTAAAATATAAAAAACTTATGGTTGAGGATGTAATTGAAAAGATAGGTAAATTAAAAAATATACCTATTTTTGATGTAATTGGAAGTGAAGATCCTTACCATTATAGAAATAAAATTATAGAACCTTTTAGAAAGTTAAAAGGAGAGATTATAACTGGATTTTTTAAAAGAAAATCCCATGAAGTTTTTGAAGTAGAAGAGAATATACTAAACTCTAAACTTGGAAATAAGATCATAAAAGAGTTAAAAACTATTTTAAATAGAGAGAAAGTTTCTGTTTATGATGAAAATGAGCATAAAGGTATACTTAGAAACATCATGGTTAGAACTAACTCTAAAAGTGAAGCTATGGTTGTATTAATTATAAATGCTCCTAAAGTTGAAAAGAGATTTAAAGATATATTAATGGAGTTAAAAAACAAAGTTAATGAGATAAAATCTATCTATATCTCTTTAAATACTAAAAGAACAAATGTTGCTTTAGGAGAAAAAAACATTTTTATTTGGGGTGAAAAGAATCTAACTGAAGAGATTGAAGGTATTAATTTTAATATCTCTCCTCTCTCTTTCTTCCAAATTAATCTACCTCAAACAAAAAAATTATATAGAACAGCTATTGATTTTTTTGAAGATATTGAAAATAAATCTATAATTGATGCTTACTCTGGAACTGGAACTCTTGCTATGATCCTATCTAAAAAAGCTAAAAAAGTTTTTGCTATTGAGATAGTTCCATCAGCTACGAGAGATGGAATTAAAACAGCTGAAGAGAACAATATTAAAAATATTGAATTTATAAATGGAGCTGTTGAAGAGAAGATGCTTGAGCTTATCAATAGTGGAGAGAAAATAGATTCTATTATCTTTGATCCACCTAGAAAAGGTATTGATGAGTTAAGCCTTTTAAAAACTTCTGAGGCAGGGATAAAAGAGATAATTTATATCTCTTGTAATCCATCTACATTTGCTAGAGATGCTGAAATTTTGAATAGACAGGGGTATACTTTAGAAAAAGTTCAACCTGTTGATATGTTCCCTGGTACTTCTCATACTGAAGTAGTTGGACGTTTTATAAAAAAATAATAGACTTTAAAGCTGGATAACCTCTATTTTTATTAAGTTATTCAGCTTTTTTATATTGAATTTTCGTAACTACTCACCTATTACCTATAAATATTATAAAAAGCAAAATTTTATCCCAAT
>UQQO01000067.1 GCA_900543175.1 uncultured Fusobacterium sp. | reverse complement strand
CATAAGTATATTATACAAAAGAAAAGCGCGATGAGCAATCGCGCTATTTTTTATAATTATTAAAAATAAATTGAATTTTTAATGATTATGAAGTATCCTATTAATTAATGAAGAGTAAAGAAATTGTAGGAGAGGATTATGAAAAAATTTGTATTAGTAGTATTAATGATATTTTCAATATTTTCTATAAGTGTTTCAGCTCAAGAAGAATACCTAAAGGGGAAAATCTTAAAATTAGAAGATTGCCTTTCACCAGAAGAAGAGGTAGAAGAACTGAAGGAGATAATGCTGTATAGTGTAGTTATAGCTGAAGGTCCAAGAGAGGGAAATACAATTTTAGTTGAATTTCCAATTTATAGAGAGGAAGCTTTTAATATAAATGTAAAAGAGGGAGATAGGGTAGTACTATACTATGAAGTAGATGATGAAGGAAATGAAAAATACTATATAGCAGATATAGACAAGAGAATGGATATTTTATATCTTACAGGAATATTTGTGCTGATAGTTTTACTGCTTGCTAAATTTAAAGGGTTTAAAGCAATGATAGCTTTATTATTGGTAATCTTATTTATATATAAATTTTTCCTGCCTGGAATAATTTTAGGATACTCTCCAATACTATTATCTGTTATAGTAGCACTTTTTGCTTCAGTAGTTACTATATATTTAATGACAGGATTTAATAGAAAAGGTGTAGTTGCAATAATAGGATCCTTTGGTGGAGTAATAATAGCAGGAGCTTTATCATATACCTTTGTGAATACAATGAGATTGACAGGATATGTAACAACAGAGACTTTAAATTATGCTTCTATGTTAGGAAATATAAAGGTTAAAGAGATGATATCAGCAGGGGTTATTTTAGGAAGTATGGGAGCAGTTATGGATGTGGCAATGTCTATAGCTTCAGCACTAAACGAGTTAAAGGAAAAAAATAGAGATATTCATAGAAAAGAGTTATTCTATTCAGGAATGAGAATAGGTAGTGATATTATAGGTACCATGATAAATACACTCATATTAGCATATATAGGAAGCAGTTTAATGACATCAATATTTATATATATGCAGAAAGATCAATACCCTTCAATTAGAATATTGAATTTTGAATCGATAGTGGTGGAAATTTTAAGAGCATTATGTGGTAGTATCGGAATTTTAATAGCTGTTCCTGTTACAGCATATATTGCGGCTAAAATTTATTCAAAAAAATAAAAAATTAAATTTTTTTTTCAAAATAAAATGGAAGAACACTTTGAAATTATACTAAAAAAATAGTATTTATGTATATAAAATGTTCTCTTAACTAATCATATATAAAATTTATATCTATCATATAAATTTTATAAATTTGACTAAAAGCCTAATAAATAGTACATTCTTTTTATGTGTTAATTTCTAAAATGCAAAATTTAAGGATATGGGTCTTTACTTATTTTAAAAATGTTGTATCCTTAATATAGAAAGAGTGTTTTTTTAGAAAATAAAAAACTATAAAAGGACACTTTATAAAAAAAGCATTTTGGAAGCGATTTTTTCAAGATGAAAACAAAATATTTTAGGAGGAAAAGTATGAAGAAGAAGCTACATCTATTAATTATGGCAGTACTGTCAGTATTACTTTTTGTTTCTTGTGGTGGAGAGAAAGAAACTAAATCAGGTAAAGGAGAAGTTAGAGATACTTTAATAGTTGCTAACGGAGCAGATGCTAAATCTTTAGATCCACATGCAACAAACGATGCACCATCATCTAAAGTAACAGTTCAAATATATGATAGATTAGTAGATCAAGATGATAATATGAACGTTGTTCCAGCTCTAGCAGAAAGTTGGGAGCAACCAGATGGGGTAACAACAATTTTCCATTTAAGAAAAGGAGTTAAATTCCACAATGGAGAACCATTAACAGCAAAAGATGTTAAATTTAGTTTAGATAGAATGAAGAGCTCACCTCAAGTTTCTCACATCATAGGAACTTTAGATAGAGTAGAAATAGTTGATGATTATACTGTTAAAGTAATAACTAAACAACCATTTGGAGCTTTATTAAGTCACTTAAGCCATCCAACTGCAGCTATTCTTAATGAAAAAGCAGTTAAAGAGTATGGAGATTCTTATGGGCAACATCCAGTTGGAACAGGACCATATAAATTTATATCTTGGGCTTCTGGAGATAGAATCATACTTGAAGCAAACCCAGATTATTTCATGGGAGAAACTCCTATTAAAAATGTTATAATCAGAGCAATATCTGAAGCAACTAATAGAACTATAGGACTTGAAACTGGAGAAATTGATATAGCTTACGATCTAGAAGGAATGGATAAAGATAGAGTAAGAGAAGATAAAAATCTAGTATTCTTAGAAGAGCCATCTTTAGGAATCGACTATATTGGATTTAATACAGCTAAAGCACCTTTCAACGATGTAAGAGTAAGACAAGCAATTGCTATGACTATCAAAGTTGATGACATTATAGAAACTGTATATAAAGGATCAGCAACAAGAGCTAACTCATTAATTGGACCAAAAGTATTTGGACATACAGATGATGCTAAAGCTTGGGAAGTAAATATTGAAAAAGCTAAACAACTTCTTGCTGAAGCAGGATATCCAAATGGATTCAAGAGCAAAATTTGGATCAATGAAAATCCAGATAGAAGAGATATAGCTATCATAGTTCAAGATCAATTAAGAGCTATTGGAGTAGACATCGAAGTTGAAACTCTTGAATGGGGAGCTTACTTAGAAGGAACTTCAAGAGGAGATCATGAAATGTATATTCTTGGTTGGGTATCTGTAACAGGAGATGCTGATTATGGATTATTCCCACTATTACATAGTTCATGTTTCGGTGGAGCAGGAAACAGAGCATTCTACAACAACCCAAAAGTTGATGATCTATTATTAAGAGCTAGAAACTCAAATGACCAAGAAGAAAGAAAAGCTCTTTACAGAGAAGTACAAATTATTGCACAAGAAGAAGTACCTTATTATATAACAGCATTTAAAGAACAAAACGTTGGACTACAAAAATATGTAGAAAACTTCAAACAAAGACCAGCAGGACACCATAGATTATATGGAGTTAAATTTAAAGAAAATGCTGATAAATAGTTAATAATAGAAAAGGGGCTGCATCTATATTTAGAGTCAGCCCTTTAAAATAATTATAAATAAATTTTAAGTTAGTTATATTTAAATTAAAGGAAAGGAGAGAGCACTTTAAAGAGTTAAAGTGTCGTACTAAAAGATGCATAAATATGTATTAAGAAGACTTTTATTACTTATTCCTGTATTATTGGGAGTATCACTTTTAGTTTTTACAATTATGTCATTAACTCCAGGGGATCCAGCTCAATTAATATTAGGAGAAAATGCACCTAAAGAAGCAATTTTAAAATTAAGAGAAGAGATGGGATTAAACGATCCATTCTTAGTTCAATATTTTAGATTCGTTGGAAAGGCTGTATTAGGAGATTTTGGAAGATCATATACTACTGGAAGGGAAGTTTTTGGAGAGATATTTTCAAGATTCCCAAATACACTTATTCTAGCAGTAATTGGAATTATTATCTCAGTTTGTATTGGAATTCCAGTTGGAATTATTTCAGCAACAAGACAATATTCATTCTTAGATAGTTTCAGTATGGTATTAGCATTACTAGGAGTTTCAATGCCAGTATTCTGGTTAGGATTAATGCTTATCCTTACTTTCTCTGTTAAATTAGGATTACTTCCTTCAGGAGGATTTGATGGATTTAAGAGTTTGATTCTTCCATCATTGACACTTGGAGTAGGATCAGCAGCTATTATCACAAGAATGACTCGTTCTTCAATGCTTGAGGTAATCAGACAAGACTATATTAGAACAGCAAGAGCTAAAGGGGTAGCTGAAAAAGTAGTTATTAATAAACATGCTTTAAAAAATGCACTTATCCCTATAATAACAGTTGTAGGATTACAATTTGGAGGACTTCTTGGAGGAGCAGTTTTAACTGAGTCTGTATATTCATGGCCGGGAGTTGGAAGACTAATGGTAGATGCAATCAGACAAAAAGATACTCCAACAGTATTGGCAGCAGTTGTATTCTTAGCAGCAACATTCAGTGTTGTAAATCTATTGGTGGATATACTATATGCTTATGTTGACCCTAGAATTAAGTCACAATATAAGTAGTAAGGAGGATTAATAATGTCAACTAAAGAAAATACAAAACAAACTAATAAAAAAAGAAGCCAATGGAGAGAAGTATGGAGAATGCTTAAAAAGAACAAAATGGCTTTAGTTGGACTTGGAATATTAGTAATTTTAGTTTTATTAGCTTTATTTGCAGATGTAATTGCAGATTATGATACAGTAGTAATTAAGCAAAACTTAGCAAATAGATTAAAAGGACCTAGTGCAGAGCACTGGTTAGGAACAGATGAATTTGGTAGAGATATTTTTGCAAGACTTGTTCATGGTGCAAGAGTATCATTAAAAGTAGGAATTATTGCAGTTGGAATATCTATAATTCTTGGAGGAATCTTAGGAGCTTTAGCAGGATTCTATGGTGGAAGAATAGATAACATAATAATGAGAATAATGGACGTATTCTTAGCAGTACCAAGTATTCTACTAGCAATTGCAATTGTATCAGCATTAGGACCAAGTATAATTAACCTAATGGTAGCTATTAGTATTTCAAGTGTACCTAGATATGCAAGAATAGTAAGAGCTTCAGTTCTTTCAATTAGAGACCAAGAGTTCGTAGAAGCAGCTAGAGCAATTGGTGCTAATAATGCTAGAATAATATTTAGACATATAATCCCTAACTCACTAGCTCCTGTAATTGTACAAGGAACTTTAGGAGTAGCAAGTGCTATCCTATCAACAGCAGGATTAAGCTTTATAGGACTAGGAATTCAACCTCCAGCTCCAGAATGGGGATCTATGCTTTCAGGAGGTAGACAATACCTTAGATATGCATGGTGGGTAACAACATTCCCAGGTGTAGCAATTATGATAACTATTCTATCTCTAAACCTTTTAGGAGATGGACTTAGAGATGCTTTAGATCCAAGACTAAAACAATAATAGAAGCAGGAGGAAGAAAATGAGTGATAAATTATTGAATATAAAAAATTTAACAATTCAATACGTTACAGAAGATGAAGTAGTATCTGCAGTTAACGGATTAGATATTGAACTTAATGAAGGGGAAACAATAGGACTTGTTGGAGAAACAGGAGCAGGAAAAACTACTTCAGCTCTTGGAATAATGGGACTAGTTCCTAATCCTCCTGGAAAAATTGTTAGTGGAAGTATAGAATTTGCTGGAAAAGATCTTTTAAAAGAATCTGAAGAGGGAATGAGAAAAATAAGAGGAAATCAAATTTCAATGATTTTCCAAGACCCAATGACTTCATTAAACCCAGTAATGACAGTAGGAGAACAAATAGCAGAAGTTATAGAAATCCATGAAAATATAGGAAATGCAGCAGCTTTTGAAAAAGCTAAAGAGATGCTTGAACTAGTTGGAATACCAGGTGCTAGAGCAAATGACTACCCTCACCAATTCTCAGGAGGAATGAAACAAAGGGTTGTAATAGCTATTGCACTTGCATGTAACCCAAAACTTCTTATAGCTGACGAACCTACAACAGCTCTAGACGTTACTATTCAAGCACAAGTTCTAGACTTGATGAATGATCTAAAAGAAAAGTTTAAAACAGCTATGATACTAATAACACATGACCTTGGAGTAGTTGCTCAAGTTTGTGATAAAGTAGCTATAATGTATGCTGGAGAAATTGTAGAATCAGGAACATTAAGAGATGTATACTTAGCTCCAAAACATCCATATACTCATGGACTATTTGGATCAATTCCAAGCTTAGATGAAGAAGCAACTAGATTAAAACCAATTCAAGGTTTAATGCCAGATCCAACAGATTTACCATCAGGATGTAAATTCCATCCTAGATGTCCTCATGCAACAGAACTTTGTGCAACACAAGTTCCAAAGGTTACTGAAGTAGCTCCAGGACATAAAGTAAGATGTCTAATTTGTGAAGGACAAGTTGAATTTAAAGCAGAAGAGGAGGATAAAAAATAATGTCAGAAAATAAAGTTTTACTTGAAGTAAAAAATTTAAAGAAATATTTTAATACTCCAAAGGGACTTCTACATGCAGTAGATGATGTTAATTTTTCAATTTGTGAAGGAAAAACACTAGGGGTAGTTGGAGAATCAGGATGTGGAAAATCAACTACTGGAAGAGTTATTTTAAGACTTTTAGAAGCTACTGATGGAGAGATAATTTTTGAAGGAGAAAACATCAGAAATTATTCAAGACAACAAATGATTGAAATGAGACAAAAGATGCAAATCATATTCCAAGACCCATTTGCATCTCTTAACCCAAGAATGACAGTAAGTGAAATTATTGCTGAACCATTAATCATTCATAAAAAATGTAAATCAAAAGCTGAACTTGATGAAAAAGTAAGAGAATTAATGGAAACAGTTGGATTAAGTGAAAGACTTATTAATACATATCCTCACGAACTAGACGGAGGAAGAAGACAAAGAATAGGAATAGCTAGAGCACTTGCTTTAAACCCTAAATTTATAGTTTGTGACGAACCAGTATCAGCTCTAGACGTATCTATTCAAGCTCAAGTATTAAACCTAATGAAAGATCTACAAGAAAAATATGGATTAACTTATATGTTCATAACACATGACTTATCAGTTGTTAAACATTTCTCTGATGATATAGCTGTTATGTATCTAGGGCAATTAGTTGAAAAAGCACCTTCAAAAGCTCTATTTAAGAATCCAATTCATCCATATACAAAAGCTCTATTATCTGCAATACCAATTGCAAGTGTAGATAAGAAAATGGAAAGAATTAAACTTCAAGGAGAGATTACATCTCCAATTAATCCTGAAAAAGGATGTAGATTTGCAAAAAGATGTGTTTATGCAAAAGATATTTGTAGACAAGAGGATCCAAAGTTAACAGAAGTAGGAAATGGACATTTCTATGCTTGTCACTTAGCAAAAGAACTTGGATTTGTTGAAGAAGAAAAATTATAATTAGATTAGTAAAGAAGCTGTTACGAATCAATGAGTTTTGATTTGTAACAGCTTTTTTCTATTAATTAGAAAATAATTCTTAATTTTAGCATTTATTTCTTAATTAAGTTAAGAAAGATAAGTTGGTAGTAATATGTATAGATTCGAGGTTTTAGTCTAAAAAGATACTTTAGTTAAATAAGATAGTTAAAACTTATGATAAATATGTATTTAGGATATTTAGTTTTTTATAAAATCATAGTATATTATTATTGAACAATATTGTAGGTGAATTAAAATGAAAATTAATAAAAATGATATCAAAATATTAGAATTAATTCAAAGAAAAGAAGTTAGCTCTAGAGTTGAAATTGCAAACAAAATAGGAATTTCTCAAGCCGCTGTAAGTAAAAAAGTAAAGCAGTTAATAGAAGATGGGTATATTAAAGAAAACCATAGTAAGAATAAAAAAACAGCTGGACGAAACAGTGTAGGTTTAGAGATAAATCCAGATTTAGGAAAAGTTTTAGGAATTTATTTAGCACCAGAGGAAGTATCAATAGTTTTATCTGATTTAGAAGGTAATTTATTGAAACTAGAAAAAGAGAAAATAGAAGATCATAGAGAAATTAAAAAATTATGTTTCAAATTAATAGAGAAATATGTTTCTAAAAATAAGATTATAAATATCGGTATTGCAGTAAATGGAATAGTTGATGTCCAACACGGTATAAGTGTGTATTCAGCTGCCTATGGATGGAGTAATGTTGATATAAAATCTGAAATAGAAAAGAAATTTGGAATCTCTGTTTTTGTTGAAAATGGAATGAATTTAATGGCTCTATATGAAAAAACATTTGGTTTATGCAAGGAGAAAAAAAGTTTTGTTGTAATAAATATAGGCTCTGGTGTGGGAGCTGGAGTATATTTAGACAATAAGATATATCATGGAAAAGATTTTGGAGTTGGAGAAATTGGACATATTCCTTTTGATTTATCAAAAGAAGCTAGAATATGTAGTTGTGGTAACAAAGGGTGTATAGAGACTATTTTATCAGATTGGAGAGTTGAAGAGCAGGTAGCTAAGTTAACTGGAACTAAGTATTCATATGATGAGATAGTGGAAAAGGCTAATAACGGTGAAAGTTATTTTCAAGAAATTTTCATAGATTTAATACCAGTATTTCTAAATATAATATTTTGGATAACAACTTTAATTAATCCAGAAGAGTTAGTAATATATGGGAAAATAAATAAATGTGGAGATTTCTTTTGGAGAGAATTAAAAAGAAGAGTAAAAGAAGGAAATTTAAATAAAAATAATATCTTAACTATAAAAACTGCAAGGTTTGATAGTGATGTAATAGTTCATGGTGCTGTGATTTATGCACTTGAAACATTAGTAAAAGCTATAAAAATAGAAAAAAGTTAAAATAAAAAAGGGGGAACTTATGAATTTTTCATGGGCTTTAGATGGAAGTATAATTGGATTTTATATTTTAATAAGTCTTTTAGTAGGACTTTCAATTAGAAAATATGTTACAAATGTAGAAGATTATCTTGTAGCAGGAAGAGAAGTAAACTTATATGCAGGAATGGCTTCATTGGCAGCGACAGAATTTGGTATAGTTACTTGTATGGCAGCAGCTCAACTAGGATATAGATATGGATTTTCTGGAGCTATTGTAGGATTGCTATTATGTACTTCAATGTATTTAGTAGGAAAAACAGGATTCTGTATTAAACCTTTAAGAGATGCTAATGCAATGACATTGCCAGAGTTCTTTGAAAAGAAGTATAGTCCAAGAGTAAGATGGGCAACAGGGGTAATAATTGTTATAGGTGGACTTTTAAATACTGGAGTATTTTTAAGAACTGGAGGAGATTTCTTAGTAGCAGTTGTAGGATTAAATCCTAAGTATCTTGAAATTACAATGACAGGCCTTCTAATAGTAGTAGCTTTATATACAGTTTTAGGTGGAATGATTTCAGTATTAGTTACAGATTTTTTACAATTTATCTTAATGAGTGCTGGAATGATTATAGTTACAATTTATATTGTTTTCACAATAGGTTGGGGAAATATTTTAGATGCAGTTCAAAGTACTTATGGAGCAGCAGGATTTAACCCATTCATTAATAAAAATCTTGGTTGGCAATATGTAATGTATACCTTCTTAACAGTTTCAGCAACAGTTCTTACATGGCAAACAATGATTTCAAGAGTATTAGCTTGTAAAGACTCAACAGTTGCTAAAAAGATGTATACTAAAACAAGCTTCTTCTATATAGTACGTTCTCTTATTCCTGTATCTTGGGGATTAGCAGCTCTTACAATTTGGAAACCTGATATGTTAGGTGGAGCACCAATAACTGCAATGCCTAAATTCTTAGCAGCAGCACTTCCAACTGGTCTTATAGGAATAGTTGTTGCAGCAATGCTTGCAGCTGATATGTCAACAGATTCATCATATTTATTAGGATGGGCAAGTGTAATTTACAATGATATTTTAGTTGTTTTACATAAAGGAACTTGGTCAGAAAAGAAAGCAGTTTTCTTAAATAAAATTTTAGTTGCTGCTATTGGGTTATTCCTATTATTTTATGGATTATGGTATCCTTTAAAATCAGATTTATGGGTATATATGACTTTAACTGCATCAATTTACTCAGTTAGTGTTTCTACTTTACTTATAGCAGCTTGTTATTGGAAAAAAGCTAATACTTGGGGAGCTTATGCAGCAATAGTAGTAGGATCAGCAACACCATTATTATTCTTAATAATGCAACAAATTCCAGCAACAACAGAGTTAGCTAAATCAATTGGACCTTATTATTCTGGAATAGCAGCTTTTGTTTTTGCATGGATAGCTATGATTATTGGTTCAAATTTAAAAATTATGTTGAAAAAATAAGGAGGAATTATAGTGGGAATAAAAATATTTTGGTCAATTTTATTCTTTGGAGGAATAATTTGGTATATATATACAATTTTTAATGTAGGAATTAAAGGATTTGAAGATGTAAAACAAATGCTTTTAAACATCAATAAAAACAATAATAAAGAAAAATAAGTTAAAAATGTTAAAAAAGTAACAAGGTGAATTTTAAATGAAGAAAAAAACTAATATAGTATTTATTCTTACTGATGATCAAGGATACTGGTCATTAGGAAGTTATGGAAACAAAGATATAATATCTCCTAATTTAGATAAACTTGCAGAGAATGGAGTTAGATTTGAAAATTTCTTCTGTGTATCTCCAGTATGTTCTCCAGCAAGAGCATCAATATTTACAGGAAGAATACCATCACAACATGGAGTTCATGACTGGTTAGATGAGCATCACAACGATACAGTAGAATATTTAAAAGGACAAGATACTTTTGTAAAAGTACTTTCAGAAAATGGATATAACTGCTGTTTAAGTGGAAAATGGCATTTAGGAAATAGTGCAGAGATTCAACAGGGGTTCGATCAATGGTATGTTCATGAAAAAGGTGGAGGACCATATTACAATGCTCCTATGTACAAAGATGGAGTATTAACTGAAGAACCTAAATATATAACAGAGGCAACAACAGATTATGGAATAGAATTTATAGAAAAAGCAGCAAAAGAAGAGGCACCATTCTATTTAAGCTTACATTACACAGCTCCTCATGCCCCTTGGGGTGAGGAGCACCACCCAAAAGAACTACTAGATCTATATAAAGATTGTAAATTTGAAAGTTGTCCAAGAGAGGATTATCATCCTTGGAAGATAAGAGAAACTTTTGAGGGAACAGAAGAGGAAAGATTAGCAATATTAAGAGGATATTTTGGAGCTATCACTGGTGTAGATTTAGGAGTTAAAAAGGTAGTAGAAAAGCTTGAAGAGTTAGGAATATTAGAAGATACTTTAATAATATTTACAAGTGATAATGGAATGAGTATGGGACATCATGGAATTTTTGGTAAAGGGAATGGAACATCACCATTAAATATGTATGAAAGTTCAGTAAAAGTTCCTACAATTATAAGTCATAAAAACCATATTTCAGGAGGAAAGGTTTTAGAAAGTTTATACAGTCACTATGATATATTACCAACTATCTTAGAGTATGTAGGGGTAGAGTATACTGCACCAAAACCACTGCCTGGAAAAAGTTTCTGTAATGTTTTAGCAACAGGAGAAGAGGATCTTGAAAATGATGTAGTGGTATTTGATGAATATGGACCAGTTAGAATGATAAGAAATAGAGAATGGAAATATATTCATAGATATCCTTTTGGACCACATGAATTATATAATTTAAAAGATGATCCAGATGAGAGAGAAAATTTAATTGATAATGAAGAGTATAGAGAAAAACTTCAAGAGATGAGAATGAGATTAGAAAGATGGTTTGTCAAATATGTAAATCCTGAAATAGATGGAGCAAGAGAACCTGTATTTGGAGCTGGACAAAAAGGATTAGCAGGAGTATGGGGAGATGGAACAACAATTTATCAAAGATATAAATCAGATCTAATTTTTACTTGTGATAATCTTTTAAAAGAAAGAAATAAAGATGAAAAAATTGAAAAAGTAGACTAAAAAATCTCATAAAAATCTACTGTAAATCATAAATTGATTTATGGTAGATTTTTTATTAATTAGGAAAGTATAGATTTTAAAATTCAAAAAAATAAAAAAATATT
>UQQO01000066.1 GCA_900543175.1 uncultured Fusobacterium sp. | reverse complement strand
ATCTAATACAATAATTATGTTTTTTTTATGAAAAATCAATTTGTAAAAATATATAATTACAACATCTTAATTTTATAATTTTGTACTATAGTTTATTTATAAGAAAAAGTGCTAAGTTTTCTTAAATTCATAAATTAAAGGTAGTATATAATCTCCCATAAAATAGACTACCTTTAATTAAAGTTAATAATCTATCTGCTAAGCAGAGAGTTTATTTATATAAAAGATACAGGGGGTATTTTTATGAGAAAATCTTTATTATTAGTAGGTGCATTTTTAACAGTAGCTGCTATGGCTCAAGCAAAAGAAGTTGTGCCAGAACCAGTTGTAGTTGAAGAAGCTCCAGTACAAATTGTTGAAAAAGAAGTAATTGTTTACAGAGACAAAGAAGAAGGATTTAGACCAAATGGTTATGTAGATCTTCAATACAGATGGTATGGAGATACTGAAGGACAAAATGAAGATTTTGCTGGTAACAAATGGGATAAAGAAGGAGAGCTAACTCCAGGAAATGATAATTGGAACCCAGCTAATAACTATTCAAGAATTCAATTGATGGGAAAAATCAATATGACTGAAAAACAAGCCCTTGAATACAGAATAAGAACTTATGATGAACTTGATAAAGAAGATGACAGAATTAAAAAATCTGGTACAGATACAAGATTAAGATATTTCTATAACCACGGATATCTTGGAGATTCTAAAGTTAATTTAACTTCAAGAGTTCACTACAGAAATAATGGACATGATGATAATACTCAAGAGTTAGAATATCAAGCAAGATTTAACTTTGCTGAATATATGTTCAATAATGATTTTGTAAAAACTACTGACTTCACTTTAGCTCCAAAATATAAATATGTTTGGGGAGATGACAATAGCTCAGATTATGACAATAGAGTTGGATTAGATTTATCTTCATATCATGAATTACCATGGGGATTCTCATTTGAATTCAACTTATATGCTGATCAACATTTCTATGGACAAGATCAATACTTTAATGGTGGAAACACTAAAAAAGATAAAAACTTTACACTAGATATGGAAGCATATATCTATAACTATACTAAACTTTATGAAAATGGAAACTTTGCATTAGGATTCTACTTTGAAGGTGGATATGATGATTACTCATATTCTCAAGAAAAAATGTTTGGAACAAAACATATAGCTGCTGATGATAAACTAGGAACTACAGCTTCAGGAACAGATGATACTGATTACTCACTATATGCATTACCTGGAATCCAAGCTGATTATCAAGTAACACCTAATTTCAAAGTATATGCAGTAGCTG
This sequence comes from uncultured Fusobacterium sp., assembly GCA_900543175.1. Classification (GTDB taxonomy): domain Bacteria; phylum Fusobacteriota; class Fusobacteriia; order Fusobacteriales; family Fusobacteriaceae; genus Fusobacterium_A. The sequence continues at coordinate 10,812 of UQQO01000066.1, read as the reverse complement.
GAGCAGAATATAGAGATTGGGCAGATTCAAATGGAAAATCAGCATCTGATTGGAGATGGCAACCAACTGTTTGGGCAGGATTCAAAACTACATTCTAATAATATAACATCAATATAATTATCTCAAAAGACAGTGATTTTTAGGATTTATTCCTAAAGTCACTGTTTTTTCTTTTTTTCTTCAGTAAAATATACTATAATTAATATAAAAATGTGAGGTGATAAGATGTTTTCAATAAAATATAAAATTAAAGAAGAAGATATCAATTATGGTGGACATGTTGGAAATGAAAGAGCTTTAGTTTTCTTCCAAATGGTTAGAATTAAATTTTTTGAATCATTGGGACTATCTGAACTCAATATAGGTGATGGAATAGGAGTGATTCAAAGAAATAGTTATGTAGAATATAACAAAGAGCTATTTTTAGATAATGAGATCACTATTAAGATAACTAAAATTGAACTAGAAAAAACTAAATTCAATTTCCATTATGAGATTTATAATCAAGAGGATAAATTAGCAATAAATGGATCTACTCTGTTACTTGCTTATAATTATGAAGAGAAAAAATTAAAAAAAGTTCCTGAAATATTTAGAGAAAAAGTTGAGGAGTTACTATGAATATTTTAATTAGTGGTTGCCTTTTAGGGTTAAAATGCAGATATGATGCTAAAGAAAAAAAATTACCTGAAATTGAAAAACTTATAGAATCATATAATCTTATTCCCGTATGTCCTGAACAGCTTGGTGGGTTACCAACACCTAGAATCCCTGCTGAAAGAGTAAAAGACAGGATTATAACTCAAGTTGGAGTAGATGTGACTAAAGAGTATCAATTAGGAGCTGAGGAAGCTTTAAAAATTGCTAAACTATATAATTGCAAAAAAGCTATTTTAAAAGAAAAAAGCCCCTCTTGTGGTTGTGGAAAAATCTATGATGGAACTTTTTCAAAAAATTTAATTGTTGGAAATGGTGTTACAGCTGATCTTTTACTTAAAAATGGAATTGAAATATTTGGTGAAAGTAAAATTGACAAATTAAAGTAATTACTAATTTCTTTACTCTTTTGTGAAAAAGTTTTAATGTTGAAGTTTAAAAGAATATATTGTATAATTCAAGAAATAGGAACTATTGATTTAGTTTTAAATATTAGGAGGTAAATGATGAAAAAAGTTATTCACACTGACAAAGCACCTGCTGCTTTAGGACCATATTCACAAGCTATTGAAGTAAATGGAGTTCTTTATGTATCTGGACAAATTCCTTTTGTTCCTGAAACTATGACTCTTGTTTCTGATTGTGTTAAAGCTCAAACTAGACAATCTCTTGAAAATGTAAAAGCTATTCTTGAAGAAGCTGGATACTCTATGAAAGATGTAGTTAAAGCTGGAGTTTTCATTAAAAATATGGACGATTTTGCAGCTATTAATGAAGTTTATGCTGAATATCTAGGAGATGTAAAACCTGCTAGAGCTTGTGTTGAAGTTGCTAGACTTCCTAAAGATGTTAAAGTTGAAATAGAAGTTGTTGCTGTTAAATAGTATTAGCATAAAAAAACTCCCTCTGATTACTTTCGTAACCAAAGGGAGTTTTTTATTTAAAGGATTTTGATCGACTAATTAAAGTTCTACTACTGTTATTTTTTCTAAAATATCTTTTAAGATATCAAGATCAATATTTCCAGTACTATCAAGCATAGCATTTGTTGTTCCACAAGCTACTGCTAATCTGAAACACTCTTTTAATTCCATTTCTTTAGATAGTCCAAATGCCATTCCAGCTATTGTTGAGTCTCCAGAACCAACTGTATTTTTTATCTCTACTTTTGGGAAAGTTCCTTTGTAAACTACTTTATCAGTTACTAAAATAGCTCCATCTCCACCAAGAGTAACCATTACAACTTGAATTCCAGTTTTTACTAACTCTTTAGCCGCTTCTACTACTTCAGAAAGATTGTTGAATTTTTTTCCAGTAATATCTTCTAACTCTTCTTGATTTGGTTTTATTAAGAATGGTTTTGCTTCCATTCCTTTTACTAAAGATTCTCCACTTGTATCAAGGATAAATTTAATTCCTCTTTTATGAGCTTCTTCAATTAAAGGATTATAAGCATCTTTACCAATTCCTTTTAAAAGGCTTCCAGATCCACATACAATTTCTATTTTTTCATTTTCTAATATATTTACATATTTTTCCATGAATTTTTCAAAATCTTCTGTAGTTCCTTCTGCTGATTCAAGAAATTCTGTAATTCCTTTTATGTCTTTATCTATAACTGCTATACAAGTTCTTGTTTCATAACTTGTTTCTAAGAAATCATTTTTTATATTTCCAGCATTTAATTTTGAAAGAAATAGTTTTCCAGTAAATCCACCAACTATTCCTGTTGCTGTAACATCTCCACCAAGTTGATTTATAACCCTACTTACGTTTATTCCTTTTCCACCTGCAGTTTTTTCAATATGTTTAGTTCTGTTTACTTCACCAATTCTCATGTTTTCAACATTGTATCTAACATCAATTGCAGGGTTTAAAGTAACAGTTAGTATTTTTTTCATAACTATGCTCTTCCGTTACTTCCACACATTAATATTTTTTCAATTGCTACTTTTTTCATTGCTTCTTTAGCAGGTCCAAAATATTTTCTAGGGTCACTTTCATTTGGTTTATTTACTAATACTTCTCTTAGTGTTTCAGCAAATGGCATTTTTAATTCTGTTGCGATATTTACTTTTGTAATTCCTAATTCGATTGCTTTTTTAACTTGTTCAGCTGGTACTCCAGATGCTCCGTGTAATACTAATGGTACATCTACAACTGCTCTGATTTCAGCAAGTCTATCAAAGTCTAGTTTTGGTTCTTCTTTGTAAACTCCGTGAGCTGTTCCAATTGCAACTGCTAGAGAGTCTATTCCAGTTCTTTCTACATATTCTTTAGCTTGAGCTGGGTTAGTATATTTACTATCTTTTTCATCTCTTACTAAGTCGTCTTCTTGTCCTCCAAGAATTCCTAATTCTCCCTCAACAGTTACATCATATCTGTGAGCATAGTCAACAACTTTTTTAACCATTGCAATATTTTCTTCAAAATCTAAGTGAGAAGCATCGATCATTGCTGATTTAGTTCCAATTTGGATAGCGTTGATGATTTCATCATAGCTTTCGTGATGGTCTAGGTGCATTGCTACTGGGATATCATATTTTTCAGAACAGATTTCTACCATTTTAATGAAGAATTCTGGTCCTGCATATTTCATTGTTCCAGGTGTAGCTGCAACGATGATAGGTGATCTTAATTCAGCAGCAGCTTCTACTACTGTTTGAATTGTTTCCATATTATGAACGTTAAATGCTGGTACTGCATATTTTCCTTTTTGAGCATCTAATAGTAATTGTCTTGTTGATACTAACATCTATTTTCCTCCTAAAATTTTAAATTATTTATTTTCTATTATTTGTTGTATTCGTGAATAATTACACCTTTAACTACTCTGTTAACTTCTCCTGTAGGACATGGATTGTCTGGGTTAATTCCTAATTTAGCTGATTTGATTAGAGAAATTAATTGTCCATAAACTAGGTAAGAAAGACTTGCAAATATATCTTCCATTTCTCCTAATTTAGCATCTTCATAAGAGAAGTAGTAGTTTGAGTTAGCTTTTACTTCTTCATCATATACTGTATCTAGTACGATTATTTGTTTTTTTCCACCTTCATTTTTGAACTCTTTTAATAGATCAAGTTCATAAATTCTTGTGTAAGGGTTGTTTGACATTAAACATACGATAGCTGTTTTGTCATTAACTATTGATTTAGGTCCATGTCTGAATCCTAGGAAAGTGTTGAAGAATGAAGCAAGTTTTCCTCCTGTAAGTTCAAGAACTTTAAGAGCGATTTCCTCAGCTAATCCTTTGCTTGTTCCATCTCCTAAGTAAACTATTCTTTCAATATCTAAATCTGCTACTATTTCAGCATTAGCAACTATTTTATCAAGATTTCTTTCAACTAGAGAAGCTACATATTCTACTTTTTCTCCTAATACATCTAGGTCTTTTCTTAATAGAACTAAAACTCCAGCTACTACCATTGAAGAGAAGCTTCCTGTCATAGCAAATCCTTTATCGTTTGTTCTTTCTGGCATTAATAGAAGATATTTATTTTCTCCTGTTTCAGATATTTTAGCTAGTTTTCCATCTTTGTTACAAGTGATAAAGATGTGGTGAATATTTTTTACTAATTTATCTGCTAATTCTACTGCTGCAACACTTTCAGGAGAGTTTCCTGATCTTGCACATGATACTAATATAATATCTGCATCAGCATCTAGATATTGTTCTGGCATAGAAACGATATCAGTTGTAGGTACTGATAAAACTTCGATATCTATTCTGCTATTGATGTATGAACAAATTGTATTTCCAACAAATTCAGATGATCCTGCTCCAGTAAATATAACTTTTACTTTATCTCCTTTTACACCTTCAATAAATTTCCCTAAAGCTTCAATATTTTCTTTTACTATTGATACTTCTTCTTTCCAAATTCCTGGTTGTTGAGCTATCTCATTCCAAGTTACACAATCTTTAAAATTCATTTGCACTCTCTCCTTTTCAAAAATTTATTTATTCTCATTCATTACAAGAGCTGCTGCCCCTTTAATTCCAGCTTCCTCATTTAGTTCACCAAAAGCAAACTTTAAGTTTTCCATTGTCATTCCTAAAGCATATTTAGCAAGATTTTTCTTAACTCCATCTAAAAGTATATCTCCAGCTCTTGCTACTCCTCCTGAGAATATTATGATTTCAGGATTTAAAATATTTAATAACATTCCAATTCCTTCAGCCATATATTCACAGAACCAATCAACTATATCCATACAGAATTTATCTCCAGCTTTAGCTAAATCAAATATATCTCTAGCTTCTAAACTGTCAATACTTCCATTTATTCTTCTATAAAGAGCATTCTCTTTATTTTCTGCTAATCTTCTTTTTCCTTCTCTAATTATACCAGTTGCTGAACAGTAAGTTTCTAAACATCCAGTTAATCCACAACCACATTTGTATCCTTGCTTGTTTACGACTACATGTCCAAACTCTCCTGCTGCTCCATCTGCTCCCTCAACAATAGCTCCATTGATTATGATTCCAGCAGCTATTCCAGTTCCTATTGGAATAGTTATACTATTTTTATAGCCTCTTCCAGCCCCAAATAAAGTTTCTCCTAATGCTATTAACTTAACATCGTTTCCAACTTTAACTGGTTTTCCTGAAATTTTTTCCATTAATTCTTTAGCTGGAAAATTATCTCCCCAAGAAAAATTTGCAGCTATTTTTACAACAGAATTGTTTAATACAGGTCCAGGAATTCCCATTCCTATAGATTTGATATCATCTTTAGTTATTCCTAATTCTGTTATCAAACTATTGATTGCTGTCCATATTCTTCCAAATGTATCCTCTGCTCCTTTTTTTGAATCAGTTTTGATACTTTTTTTAATTAGTATCTCTCCTAATTCATTCAATATTCCCATTTCAACATTTGTTCCACCAATGTCTACTCCTACAAAATATGACATAAGTCCTCCTTTAAAAAACTCGAATCATTAATTAATTGTTATATCGTCCGTACCAATTTTCTTTTAAAAAAAATCAGACTTTTATATTTAAGTCTCTTTTTACTCTTCAAGTTCTACTTCAAATTCAAATCTATCTCCACGTACCAAACTTATTGTGTATTCTATAATCTCCATTCCACTGTATGTCCATCTTTGCAATTTTATTAAAGGACTGTTTCTATTTACTTGTAAAATGCTAGCTACACTTTCATCTGCTTTTAAAACAGAAAAACGTTCGAATACTTTATTAAAGTTTATCTTATACCTACTTTGAATGATATCATATAATGGACTAATAAGCAATTCTTTTTTTGAAAGATTTGGCATTTTTTTTACTGGCATATATGTTCGCTCATACATAATTATCTCTCTGTCTGCTATTCTTAGCCTTTCAAGCTCAAAAATTTCATCTGAACTATTGAGATTTAACTCTTTTGCTACTTTTTCATCCCCAACTATTTTTTTTAAGGATAAAATTTTAGATTCAGGGATTTTGCCAAGTTTTTTCATCTCTTCAGTAAAACTATAAACTTTTAGTAACTTTTGTTGTATCACTTTTGATGAAACAAAAGTTCCACATCCCTGAATCTTATAAACATATCCTTTTTCTTCTAGATAAGCAAGAGCCTGTCTCACAGTAGCTCTGCTTAACTCATATTTCTTTGCATATTCTCTCTCAGTAAGTAATTTATCATTCTCTTTTAGATTTTTACTTTCTATTTCACTTAAAATAATTTCAGCTAATTGGTAATAAAGTGGACTTTTGGAATTTTTTAATACCATTCTGTCCTCCATAATATTTATTCATATTATAGATAATATCATAACCTTATACTTTTTAGCAACTTTTAAATTTCATTAATTATTCTATATAACCAGTTAGCTAGAGGATCTTTTATTTTTACCATTTCATCATATAACTCTTCTAGCATCTCTTTTTTAATATCTGCATATTCTGGATTATAGAATAGGTTGTTTATTTCCCCTTTATCATTTTTAATATCATATAGCTCTCCAACATCTGTTGCATTGAATACTATTTTGTAGTCATCTCTTCTCCACATTCTTTGTTCAAAGAATACAAAGTGTCCAGCTAGTTGTCCTAAGATTCCTTTTCTATCATTATTTTTATGTTCTCTTAAAATTGGTAGCATACTCTCTCCATCAAAGAATGAAGGGATCTCTTTTCCAGCAACATCATAACAAGTTGATGTTAAATCATGAAGGTAAACAAAGTTATTGTCCTCTTCTCCCTTTCTATCTGAACAAGGATCTTTTACAATCATAGGGATTCTATATGTTGTATCAAACATAAATTCCCCTTTTTCTATTAATCTATGAGCTCCCATAGCATCTCCATGATCTGCTGTTATAGCCATAAATAGTTGTTCATATAATCCCTCTTCTTTTAGGAATTTTACAAATTCACCAATAGCATCATCTATAAGAGTGATGTATCCCCAGAATTTACAGATAATTTCTTTCCATTTTTCTTCTGGTGCTTCCCAAACTCCCCACATTTTAGCTATATCTTTATAGTGAAGTGGTTTTCCATTCATTGGATTGTAGAAACTTTCATCAAGATTTACATCTTCTGGTTTATACATTGAATAGTATGGTTCAGGTATTACACAAGGAGTATGTGGTCCCCAGAAGTTCATCCATATAAAGAATGGTTTATTTTCTTTTTTAGCTTCTAAAACAGCTTTTTTAGCTTCATCTACTACGAAGAATGGAAGAGTAGCTTCTCTAGTTCCGCTTAAACGTCCACAAAGCTCTTGTACTCTTAGATGTGGGTTTTCTCCAAAGTAACTATTTGTAACTTCTGGAATTTCAAAGTTATTCTCTTTTAACCATTCTACATATCTAGGCTCTTGTTTTGGTCCTTGATCGAACACCATATTTTTGTAAACTCTACTTCCTGGATATCCATATCCATCGAAGTTATGTCCTCTAAATCCAAAATCTCTAGGAAGAACTGTTTTTCCAACATGCCATTTTCCTATAAGGTAATTTGCGTAATCTCCCATTCCTGAAATTATATTAGGATTATCTAATTTAGGATCTCCTTCTCCACCTTTTTCACTATTTCTCATAAGTTCGTGGTTACTTGGCATTTGCCCTGTGAAAAGAGATGTTCTTGCTGGTCCACAAACTGAAGCTGGTGTAAAAGCATTATTAAATCTTACTCCATCTGCTGCAATTGCATCCATGTTAGGAGTTTTAACAATTTTATGTCCATAAGTTCCTAACATATCAAGCCTAACTTGATCTAATAATATATAAACTACATTATTATTCATTTTTTCTTTCCTCCTCATATTTCACTTAAAAAATTACTCTATTTATTTTGTTGCCTCTATTTGAATAGTTGCATTGTTGTCTTTCTTTTTAGTAAATGTAATAATTCCTAAAATCACCACTGTTAATACAGCAAATATCATAGTGATTTTTCCTAATCCATTTCCTCCTGCAAGTCCCCATGGAGAAAGTATTGCATATAGGTAGCATAATCCAATAATTAATAGTGCTGATACTTCTCTTGCATATTTCCAACTTGTTAAATCTACATTTGATTTATTGCTATTTGAAGGGACATATGGAGTTTCTCTTTTAAATATACTTCCTAAGATAAACATTACTATTATATCAAATACAAATAAGCTTCCCATTACGTGTACAAAGTTTACTTTTACTTTGAATATCCATACTAATGAGTAGTAAAGAATAACGTGTAACAATACTGTTGCTCTAGCTGCTTTTCCTGAAATAGTTCTATTTAAGAATCCTACTGCTACAAGTGCAACTATTGGGATATTAAAGAATCCTGCGAATCTCTTTAATAGTAGGAATAATCCTCCAGTTCCATATTGTAATAATGGAGCTATAATCATAGAGATAATTGCAATGATTGTTCCAGCTATTTTAGCTACTTTTATTAGATCTTCATCAGAGATATTTTTCTTTAACATAGGTCTATAAATATCATAGCAGAATAGTGTTGCAGCACTGTTTATAAATGAGTTAAATGTACTTAAAATAGCTCCAAATAAACAAGCTGTAAAGAATCCTAATAATGGTTTTGGTAGTACTTTTGATACTAGTGTTGGATAAGCTAAGTCAATATTTTTTAGTGAATCTCCAAAAATATGGAATGAAACTAATCCAGGAACATTTAACATTACTGGTAAGAATAATAGGAATATTGCTGCATATAAAATTCCTTTTTGTCCCTCAGCTAAGCTTTTTGCTGCTAATGATCTTTGAATAATTGCTTGGTTTGTTGTCCAATAGAAGAAGTTTACTATTAAGATTCCTGTGAATATTGTTGTCCAAGGTACAGGATCTGCTGCTGCTCCCCAAGCTGTTAATTTTTCAATATGAGTTGTAGTTACTATTTCAACTCCTTTAGCCATGCTTCCATCACCTAAGTATTTTAAAGCAAAGAAAGGAATCATAGCTCCTCCAATTATTAGAGCAAAACCATTTAATGTATCTGAAACTGCAACTGCTTTTAATCCTCCAAATACTGCATATATTCCACCGATGATTCCTATTAACCATACAACTCCCCATAGTGCTGTATTGAAGCTAACACCAAACATTGCTTCTACGTCAAATATTTGAGTAAATGCAATAGCTCCTGAATATAGAGCTCCTGGAATCATTACAAATGTATAAGCTACTAAGAATAATAGTGACATTATTTGTCTTGTTTGTCTATCATATCTCTCTTCGAAAAACTCTGGTATTGTTGTAAATCCACCTTTTAAATATTTTGGAAGTAGGTATAGAGCAAGTACACATAGAGGTACTACTGATTGAACTGTCCAAGCTATAATTGAAAAGTTACTTGCATATGAAGAAGCATTAACTCCTACAAGTTGCTCTGTTGAAAGACTTGTTAATACCATTGAAAATCCAATTACTGTTGCTGTAAGTCCTCTTCCTGCTAGGAAGTACCCTTTTGCACTTCCATCTTCCCCTTTAGTTTTTAACCATGAAACAAATGCTATTAATGCTGTTATTAAAACAAATGTAATAAATGTCATTTTCTCCTCCTAATTTTAATAGTGATTATTCCCCGAAAAGGTTGTCATATAAATGAATTTATCCCCTCTTACAGTAGATTTAGTATATTCTAATACCTTATCTCCCTGAAATGTAGTCCTTTCTACTTTCATCCCTAAATCTCCCTCTGCTAATTCAAGATATTTAGCTTCAGTAGTATTTAATTTACATGGATAGAACATCTCTTTTCCATGAGTTATCTTGATCCCAAACTCCTCATTAAGTACATCATATAGTTTTTTTGTTTTTAAATTAATATTTTCTATCCCCTTTACTAATGAATAGTTTAAATATATAGTTTCATAAATAAGTGCTTCATCGTTTCCATATCTCACCCAAACAAGTTTAACTATAAACTCATCTTCTGAAAGATTCATCTTCTCTCTTACTAATTCATTTGGTTTTTTAACTTTTACTGATAAAATCTTTGAAGCTGGTATCTTCCCTAAATTTTTTACATCATCATAAAATTTACTAAATCCTGACCTATCTTGATATATCTTAGGTGAAGATATATAGCTTCCTTTTCCTCTTATTTTATAAATATAACCCTCTTTTTCTAAAATTTTAAGTGCTTGTCTAACTGTTGTTCTACTTAAATCATATTTTGAACAAAATTCTGACTCTGCTGGAATTTTATCATCCTTTTTAAAAACTCCATCTTTAATACATTTTTTTAAACTGTAAACTAATTGTTGATATAAAGGTACTTCGCTTTCCTTATTAATTACAAACATTTTTTCTCCCATGGATTTTTTAATGATATCATTGTTAATCTAAGTATAATATCAAGACTATCCCTTGTCAACCCTTGTTTTTCCTAGGTTTTAACTTGTATCATACATGTCATCCCTTATTTTACAGGGTTTACATCAACTTGTATCTAAAAAATTTTTTTGATTTTTTTATATTTTTATCAATACATTACGTATAAATTTAGTTCAAAAAAGTTTTTTTTATATCAGATAATAAAAAAATATACCCTTAATCCTGTTTTACTAAGATTTTAGGTATATTTTTAGTTCAATTTTATTTATTTAACCTTTGTATCTACTCAGCTGATCAAATTCTATAAAAAAAGCTGAGTAACATTTTAAAAAAAATGTTTTACTCAGCTCTCTTTTT
>UQQO01000065.1 GCA_900543175.1 uncultured Fusobacterium sp. | reverse complement strand
GATATATTAGGTGTGATAAAGAAAAAAATAGTTAAAAAAGAAAAAATAAATTTATTATATATAGTGAGTAAGAATTTTACTCTTAATAATAAAAAAAGAGATATTTTAAATGATTTATATTTGAATGAAAGCGAAAAAAAGATTTTAAAATATGACTTTGGATTAGATTTTGAAAATGAAAGTAATATCATAAGAATGAAATTAGAGACGAGTGAATTTTTTGATAAAAAAAGAGTTTTAAGTGAAATTAGAAAGAAACAAAAGAATAAAAAAATAGATGGTTTAGTATTTATAAAAGGTGGGGGAAATGATTTAGATTATTTTGAGGATATAGTCTTTTGTGAGAAAATAGTAAAATTAAATATACCTTTTATTACAGCAATTGGGCATACAAATGATAATGATTTGTTGTTATCACAACTATCAGATGCTAACTATAATACACCAACAAGATTGGGAATAGGTTTTTTAAAAATATATAATAACATAGAATCTGAAAATATTAAAGAAGAACTAGGAAGTGTAAAAACTAAAAATGTTATTTTTATGTTTATTATTGTTATATTGCTAGGTTACAGTATCTTTTCTACATTTTTTATGAAAAGAGAAGTAAAAGAAAAGGTTAAAACTACAAAACTTGAAGAGGTAAGCAAAGAAAAAAATACTAAATTAGAAGAGAATAAAAAAGAGGAAAAAAGCAATACAACCAAAAATACTTTAAAGGAAAATTTAGATAGTTTAAAAGATAAAATTATAGCAACAGAAAAGAAAGATAGTAATAACAATCAAAAAAATATTTCAACCAAAAAAGTCGAAAATAAAAGTAAAAAACTTATTTATTCTGAAGATTATCTTTATACAGTTTTATCTTGGAAAGGATATAGGGGAGAAAGGGCAATTCAAGAGTTTCAAAGAGATAATGGAATGAAGGTTACTGGAAAAGTTGATGAAAACTTATTAAAAAAACTTGGAATAAAAATAGAATACAAATAGAAAAATATTTTTATTTTTCTGTTTGAAACTTTTCTAAATAATGATAGAATACTCATAAATAAATTTCGTTGGAGGACAGATGAAAATTTTAATTGTAAATACAAGTTACAGTTTTTTTCTATATCTACTTTTAAAAAAAGACTGGAAAGATACATATTTCCTATTTGGAAAGATGTTTCCTAGAGCTATTTTTTCAAATTTAGAGAAGAAAAGTAGATGTAGATATTCAGGTTATGGGGTATTAAAATCATTAACTAGAGATGGAAAGGGAAAATTATATCAATTTTTATCATATTATTATGAGATTTTTTATTGGCATATCTACGCTCTATGGCTAAAATTGACAGTGAAAAATTTAGAGATCTATGGAAATGATAGTATGGATATAGCTCTTCCATTTAGAGATAAGTTCAGATATTTAATCGAAGATGGAACAATCAACTATATTGATTATCAAGCTCCACAGAGAATCTTAAAAGAAAAGATAAAACTATTTTTTAGAGGAATGTATTCAACTTATATCCCTTTTGGTAAGTCTAAGAATATAGAGAAAATATATTTAACAGGAATAGCTGAGATCCCTAAAAGCATAGAGAAAAAAGTTGAGATAATAGATCTTCAAAAATTATGGGATAATAAAACAGAAGAGGAAAAGTTAGAGATATTAGAGATATTTGGCTTTGAAAAAGATATTTTAAATCAAATTAAAGGTAGAGATGAAATTCTTTTAACTCAACCACTATCAGAAGATGAGATAATGTCAGAGGATGAGAAATTAGAAATTTACAAAGAGATAATGAAAAATTATAATAGTGAAAATATGATAATAAAAACTCATCCAAGGGAGAAAACAGATTATAGAAAGCATTTTCCAAAGACTCTAATTTTAGATAATGTTTTTCCTTTTGAGATTTTATTGTTAATGGGAATAGAGTTTAAAAGGGCAGTCACTATTTTTTCAACAGCAGCATTGGGAATAGGAAAAGATTGTAAAGTTGATTTTTATGGAACTAAGATAAACAGAAAGCTTTTAGATAAGTTTGGAGATATTTCATTGGAAAGTTTAAATTCAAAATAGGCGGTAGGCATGGGAAAAATAATAAAAAATATAGGTTGGCTGATCTTTGATAGAATTTTTATACTGGTTCTACAATTTTTTATAGGGGTAAAGATAGCTAACTATTATGGAAGTTCATCTTATGGGATATATAGTTTTGCTGTGTCAATAGTGGCATTTTCAGCTATATTTTTTGAGATTTTAAATAGTAGAGTTATAAAGAAGTATTATGATGAAGAAAATTATCAGTCAGTAGTGTATAATGTTACTTTTTTTAGAAATATGATAGCTATTGTACTTTTTTTCTTTGCTCTTGTAGTGGGAAAATTTTTAAATATAGATAGGACATTGTATATAATTTTAGTTTTACTTTGTGTTGATAATATTTTAACTACTTCTACAACAGGAATAGAAAACTTTTTTGAATATAAGTTACAAGCTAGAAAGATAGTAGTTTCAAATAATATTGTAAAACTTGTATCATATACTTTGCAATATTTAGGAATAGTTATGCAATACTCTATTATTGCAGTTCCTGTAATAAGATGTATAGGTAGCTTAATTAGAATGGCACTGTTGAAATATATGTATATTAAAGAGTATAAAAAGGATAAAAAAGGGAAGTTAGATAAAAATTTATTGCAGGAGATGATGAAAGAGAGTTTTTATCTATGGGCTAGTTATATCTCTTTTTTGATGTACACTCAGTTAGATAAAATAATGTTGGGAGTTTTATTGGGAAAAGAAGAGGTAGGAATTTATACTATTGGAGTGCAACTTGCTGACATTTTTGCAATAATGATTGTACCTATGCAAACTTCACTTTTCCCTAAGATGATAAATCTTTTTAAAGAGGATTATAGAGAGTATATTAAGTTTTATTTGAAAAGTAATGTGTTGATAACACAGTTATATATATTAGGGTGTTTCACCTCAATTTTTGTTATTAGAATAGTGTTTCCATATATTTTTTCAAAGGATTATCTTCCAGCAATTATGGTGTATAGTATTTTAACTTTAGCAGTTTTAATGAAGGCAAATGGAGCTTTACAAACTGGACATATGACATTGAAGGAGATAACTAAGAAAAGCTTTTATAAGACAACAGCAGGGCTTGGAATAAATGCTATATTGAATTATCTTTTAATTAAAAAATTTGGTATCAATGGAGCAGCAATGGCAACTGCAATAACTCAAGTATTTACAATTTTTATAATAGATTTCTTTATTAAAGAGTATAGAGAACAAGCAGTTATACAGTTAAAATCATTTAACTCTTTTTATTTAATAAAGATACTTAGAAAAAAATTATAGCGAGGTGGAAAATGTATAAAGGTAAAAAGATATTAGCAGTAATTCCAGCTAGAGGTGGGAGCAAAGGAGTACCATTAAAAAATATAATCAATGTTGGAGGTAGACCTCTTATTCATTATTCAATACAGTGTGCTAAAGGATCAAAATATATAGATAGAACAGTTATTTCAACAGATGATCTTTTAATAAAAAGAGTATCTGAAGAGTGTGGAGGAGATGTTCCATTTATGAGACCAGCAGAACTTGCAAAGGATACATCTAAATCAATAGATGCTTTGGTTCATGCAGTGGATACAATGAATGAGATGGATGGACCATATGATTATGTTGTTTTATTACAAAATACAGTTCCATTGAGAAAAAGTTGGCATGTAGATGAGGCTATTGAAAAGATTTTTGCAAGTGAAGAGAGAAGTCTTGTAAGTGTTACAGAGGTAGAGGAGCATCCAATATTGATGAGAACTTTAAATGAAGATGATACAGTAGAAAATCTATTGCATATGAATAGTACAATGAGAAGACAAGATTTTCCAAAATTTTATAAAGTTGATGGAGCAATCTATATTCAAAAGTTAGATAAGGACTTTAATAATGATACAAGTTTAAATGATGGAAAACTAGCTTATATAATGGAAAATAGATATTCTACTGATATTGATAATTATATAGATATTAAGATTGTAGAGTACTATTTAGAGAAAGAGAGAGAAAAAGAAGCAGAAGAGATGATGTAATAATTTTATTATACCGAACAAAAATTAAAAGAAAATAAAATAGAAAACCCTAATAAATAAGCCTTTAAGAAAAATAATCCGAACATAAAATTATTTTTTTTGAAGGTTTTATTTTTTTATAAAATAGTGATACTATATATCTATTGTAACAAAAGGCAGTATAGGAGGATAGACTTGTGGAAAGTATTAGAATGGTAATTGATTGGGTAAATAATCTATTGTGGGGAAAAAATATATTAGTTGTAATGTTGATAGGTACAGCATTGTATTTTACAGTTAGAACAAAATTTATGCAATTTAGATTATTTGGGGATATAATCAGAATATTAAAAGATAATAAAACAAATGATAAAGATGGAGTTAGTTCTCTTGAGACATTCTTTTTAGGAACAGCATGTAGAGTAGGAGCAGGAAATATTTCAGGAGTTGTAGCAGCTGTTTCAATAGGAGGACCAGGGGCACTATTTTGGATGTGGCTTGTAGCACTGTTAGGAGCATCAACATCTTTTGTTGAATCAAGTTTAGCAGTAATTTATAGAACAAAGATAAAAGATGGAGTGTATAAAGGTGGAACTCCTTGGATAATTGAGAAGAGATTAAATATGAGATGGCTTGGAGCAATATATGTAATAGCATCTATTATCTGTTATGTTGGAGTTATTCAAGTAATGTCAAACTCAGTGACAGAATCTATATTAAGTGCTTATGGAAGTGGAATAAACTCTTTCATCAGTTCAATAGGAGTTGCAAATATTCTTGGAAGTAGAGCAGATGTAAGATTCGTCTCTATAATATTATCTTTAATAGTTGTATATATAATCTTTGGAAAAGGTAAAAAAGATGCAATAATCTCTGCTTTAAATAAGATTGTGCCTATTATGGCAATACTATATTTAATAGTTGTAGCTTATGTAATTATAACTAATATTACAGGTATACCTCAAATGATAACAAATATCTTCTATCAAGCTTTTGGAGGAAAAGAGTTTTTAGGAGGAGCTATTGGTGGAGTTATAATGCAAGGAGTTAGAAGAGGACTTTTCTCAAATGAGGCAGGAAGTGGAAACTCAAACTATGCAGCAGCAATTGTAGATATTGAAGATCCAGCAAAACAAGGGATGGTTCAAGCTTTAGGAGTGTTTGTTGATACTTTAGTTGTATGTAGTGCAACAGCCTTTGTAATTTTATTAGCAGATGCAGATAAAGTAGCAGGATTCTCAGGAATGACACTTTTCCAAGAGGCTATGAAAACTCATGTAGGATGGATAGGAATCCCATTTACTGTAGTGGTATTATTCTTCTTCTCACTAAGTACAATATTAGGTGTAACATACTATGGTAAAAATGCTATGAGTTTTTTAAGTGATAAAACTATTTTTGATAAACTTTATCATATCCTTGTAGTTTGGATGGTATATGTTGGTGGAGTTGAACAAAACTTCTTTGTATGGTCTTTAGCAGATTTTGGATTGGGAATTATGACAGTGATAAATATTATATGTATTATCCCTATATCGAAAGTGGCAATTGATCATCTAAAAGTTTATGAAGTGAAATTAAAAGAGAATAGAATATAATATTTACATATAAATAATATTTAAAAAGAAAAATCTTATCCTAATATCAACTAAAGCCGTAATTCACTAGAGAATATTAGAATCCCTCAGCGAAATGAAGTTAAGAAAATGCAACGTGTTTGAGACAAAGTCGAGTTTTGCATTTTCAACGGAATTAGCATAGGGATTCTTTATTCTTTAGTATGGAGGCTAGTTGATATTAAAAATATAAGTTTTAGGAATTGAAATTTAAGAGAAAACCTAGTATTATAAAGATTAAAATTTAAACTAGATAATCTTTTAAAAAATATATAAAAAAGAAAAGAACCCTCTAGGACAAATAGAGGGCTCTTTTCATATATATTAAAACATCTTGGGGAAAGATTTATGTTATCATTATAACAATGAGTTGTGACAAAAATGTTACAATTAATAAAATTTTTCTTCTATTTAAGTGGAAAATAGGATATAATGTAAACAACTAAATGAAATAAAAGTAAAAAAGAGGTGGGAAGATGAAAAATAAAAAATTATATGGACTAATTATGTGTATACTTCTTTCTGGAACTGCTTTAGGGGTAGAGTTTAAAGAAGGAAAGTATGTTGGTGAAGCAAAAGGGTATCGTGGAGAGGTAAAAGTTGAAGTTACTACTTCTAAAAATAGAATTGAAGATGTAAAAGTAGTAAAAAATACAGATACTCCAATTCTTTCAGATGCAGCAGCAAGAAAGGTATCTGAACAAGTAGTAGCATACCAATCATTGAGAGTAGATGGAGCAGCAGGGGCTACTGGTACAAGTAGAGCAGTTGCAATGGCAGTGAGAAATGCTTTAAAATCATCTGGAGCAGATCTAAAAGAATTAAATAAGAAACCTAAAATTGAAGCAAAACAACTTGTTAAAAAGGAATTAAATGAAGATGTAGTTGTAGTAGGAGCTGGAGGAGCAGGATTAGTAGCTGCTATTGAAGCTAAAAACAATGGTGCTAAAAATGTAATTGTACTTGAAAAAATGGCATTTGCAGGAGGAAATACTCTAATTTCAGGAGGAGAGTATGCTGCACCTAATAACTGGATTCAAGAGAAAAAAGGTATAAAAGATAGCAAGGAAACTTTCTATAAGGATATTCTAAAAGGTGGAGATAATGAAGGAGATCCTAAATTAATAAAAGTTCTTGCTGATAATGCCCTAGATGGAGCAGTATGGTTAAAAGATTATATCAATATGACTTTTGAAGATAGACAGCTTTTCTTTGGAGGACACTCTGTTGAAAGAAGTTTAGTACCTAAAGATGCTACAGGGGTAGAGATGATCTCTAAACTTCTTAAAAAAGCTGATGAATTGGGAATAAAAGTTTATTATGAAACTCCAGCAAAGGAGTTAATAGTAAAAGATGGAAGAGTAGTAGGAGTAAAAGCTGTTGGACCAGAAAATGAATACACAATAAATGCTAGTAAAGGGGTAATTCTTGCTACTGGAGGATTTGGATCAAATCTTGAAATGAGAGTAAAATATAATAAGGATGTAGATGAGAAAGTTCTTTCTACAAATACTGTTGGAATAACAGGGGATGGAATCCTTATGGCTGAGAAGATAGGAGCTAAGTTAGAAGATATGCAATTTATTCAAACTTATCCTACTTGTGACCCTATAAGTGGAGCTCTATTATACTTTGGAGACGTTAGACTTGCAGGTGGAAGTATTTTAGTTAACCAAGAGGGAAAACGTTTTGTTGAAGAGTTAGAAAGAAGAGACGTAATCTCAATGGCTATTAAAAAACAAACTGGAAGTGTAGCATATCAATTCTGTGATGAAGCTCAAGCAAAAGCAAGTGGAGTTGTAGATCACCATGGACCTGAAATGAATTACCTATTTAATAATAAACTTCTAGTAAAAGCAAATACTATAAAAGAAGCTGCAGATTTCTTCGGAATAGATGCAGCAGAACTTGAAAAAACAGTAGCTAAATATAATCAATATGCTAAAGATGGAAAAGATTTAGAATTTAATAAGAGAGGAAAATTAACTCCATTTGAAGCAAAAGGACCTTTCTATATTATGAAAGCTGTACCAGCTGTTCACCATACAATGGGAGGATTAAAAATTGATGAAAATGCTAGAGTTATAAATACTCAAGGAGAGGTAATCAAAGGGCTTTATGGAGCTGGAGAGGTTACTGGAGATATTCATGGAACTAACCGTCTTGGAAGTGATGCTATAGCAGATATTACAGTATTTGGAAGAATAGCAGGAAAAACAGTAATGAGTGATAATAAATAGTTAAATAAAATAAAAGAGTTGTGTAGATTAAGAAAAATAATCTATAACAACTCTTTTTCTTTTAGAAAGATCAATTGACAACTATATAATAAAGATATATAATATCAATATAAAAAAATAGAAAAATCATTTGGTTTTAGTATTTTAAGTACTAAATTAAAAGGGAAGTTAGTGAAATTCTAACACGGTCCCGCCACTGTAAAGAGGATGAAAACACAATGCCACTGAAGATATTTGGGAAGGTGTGTGAGTAAGGTGATTCTAAGTCAGGAGACCTGCCAATGATCATAGAAAGATCAACTTGCGAGGACGAGTGTGAATTTTTAAGATAAGTCTTTGCAGATTATCCTCAAAATTTACTGTTCGTAGGTTTTGAGGATTTTTTTATTTTATAGAAAAGGAGGATAGTATAATGATGAGAGAAGAGGCGTTTTTTAATAGGGTAGTATATGGAGGTATAGCTTATAAAATAGGAGAGAGTGAACCATATACAGGGAAATTTATCTGTAAATATGCAAATGAGGAGATAAAAGAGGAGGAGGAGTATATAGCTGGAGTAAAAGAGGGAAAAGCACTTAAATACTATCCTCAAGGACAGGTAAGAGAGAGTAGTGAGTTTATAAATGGAAAGTTAAATGGAGATTTTCTTCTATTTTATTCAAATGGACAATTAGAAGAGTATATGATGTTTAAAGATAATAAAATCAATGGTGAATGGGTAAAATATTATGAAGATGGAAATATTAAAATGAGAGCTTTCTTTAAAAATGGAAAATTAAATGGTAAAAAAATAATTTATTATCCAAATGGAAAAATAAAAGAGAGTATATCATTTAAAAATAATCTTCTACATGGGAAGTATATAACTTACTATGAAAATGGAAATATAGAATCAATAAGAAATTATAGCAGTACTCTTTTAAATGGAAAGGTAGAGTATTATTATGAAAATGGAGAGTTGGAGATAAAAGAGGAGTATAAAAACCATGTAAGAAATGGGAAATATATTAAATACTACTCAAATGGAATTATTAATGCTGTTGGAAATTTTAAAGATGGTAAGCTTGCAGGAGATTGGAGTATTTTCTATGAAAATGGAAAATTATTGGGAAATGCTTACTTTATAAATGGTGAAATTAGCCAAGAGGCATCATAATATTACAAAAAACACAGGAATTTTCACCTGTGTTTTTTAGTAAATTTTTATTTTTCTCTCTCTAGTAGATAGTATCCCCAGTTCATCACGATATTTAGCTACAGTTCTCCTTGCCACAGAAAAACCTTTATTTTTTAATAAGTAAGAAAGTTTCTCATCTGAAAGAGGGGAATATTTATTTTCATTGTGAATAAATTCCTCAATAAGTTTTTTTATTATAATAGATTCAGAACTAACAATAAAGAGAGATTTTATTTCAATTACTCCTTGAGGAGTTTCGATAAATTTCTCTTTTATAGCTCTAGAAATAGTAGAAATATGGAGATTAAGTTCACTAGCAATATCTTTTAAAGTTAAAGTTTTTAAGTGTTCCTTTCCAAAAAAGAAAAATTCAGATTGTTTTACTATTAAAAGCTTTAAAATTTTCTCTAAAGTTGCATATCTTTTCTCAATAGCCTTTATCAAATTTAAAGCATTTTGATAATTAGTTTTATCTGAAATATCAGAAGAGGAGAGTTTTATTTTAGGAAATGCCTCTTCATTTAGGGTAACTTTTAATTCTTTATTAACAATTTCTACCTTTGCTTCAGGGATAATATATTTAGTCTTGTTTCCAATAAAATATCCCCTTGCAGGAATAGGATCAAGAGTTTGAATTAGAGCTAGATAGCTTTTAACTCTATCTATGGAAATATTAAGATTTTCAGCAATAAAATCAAATTTTTTAGCCCCTAAATCTTCTAAATAATTATCAATAAGGGAGAAGAGGATAGGATCTTTTTTATCTTTTATAGTTAATTGAATTTTTAAACAATCTTTTAAATTTTCAGCACCAATTCCATGTGGTTCTAAAGAGTAGATAATATTGAAAATCTCTTTTAAATCACTTGTAGAGAGTTTAAAAGTTTTTTTTATCTCGTTTTTAGAGATAGAAAGATACCCTCTATCATCTAGGTTGTTTATTATGTAGTAACATATATCTCTAAATTTTTTAGATAGTTTAAGGTAGGAAAGTTGTTCCTCTAAGAAGTCAAAAAGTGACTCCTCCTTTGATACAAAATCAAGAGGCGAAGGAGCTTCTTCATCAGATGAATGGTTATTTGAACGAGGAGAATAAACTATTTCTAACATAGGATTTTTATTAACCTCTTTCTCAATAAGCTCTTTTAAATTAGAAGAGGACATTTCCAATACATTCATAGAGAGTTTCATATCTTGAGTTAAGATCAATTTCATATTTTGTTTAAGTTTTAATGAAAAATCCATATAACCTTTCCTCCTATCTAGACTTGATATATCTATATCATACCATATAATAAAAAAAGTGCCTAAAATTTATTTAAAACTTTAGGCAACTTTATATTATTATTAAATTTCAAATCCTTCAATGATGTTATAGATATGGTCTCTAACTCTTCTATAGTAGTTTAAAGTATCCATGTAGCTTGTAGTAAGTAGAGCAATAGGTGTTTCGTGACAACCTGCATTAATAAGATGTTTATCTTTAGCAACTCTATAATTTTCTGTGATAGTATTAGCTTTTTCAATAGATCTTAACATCATCTCTTTATTTTTAGTAGCATAAGCAGTGTTGATATTTCTAAATAACTCTTCAGTATCTCTATTCATTGTAGAAAGAGTATTTTTCTCCTCTTCAGTTAAAGGAATATTGTTATCTTGAAGTCTCTTTAGTGAGTTTATAATTCTCATTAAGTAGTCACTAATTGTTTCATATTCATCACAAACTTCTAAGTTATTTTTAGTATCAAGTTTTAGATTATCTGTTATATTTTTATTATTTAAAATAATAAAGTTAGCAGTAGTAATCTCTTTTTGATATATATCAAGATCATCTTCAATCTTTCTCATTTTCTTAACTTCATCTTCAGTTATAGATCTGTTAGTTTGATAGATCTCTTTTAAAGTATTAAACATTTCACTAATATTTTTTCCCATATTTAAAACTTCAGTTTTAGTTTGTCCAACTACAACACTTGGAGTTTTTAACATCAATTCATCAATATGAGTAATTCTATCACTAACTTTTTCTTCATCATCTTTAACAATTTTTGTTAAGAAGTCAGCAAGGTAACCTATAAATGGAGTAAAGATTATTACATTTGACACATTAAACATTGTATGAGCAGTTGCAATAGCCATAGTTATATTTGCTTCTGGACTTCCAAAGTTAGAAAGAAAATCAAGGTAGTATGGGAATATAGCTGTTACCCAAATAACTCCAACAGTATTGATAATAGTGTGAGCATAAGCAGCTCTTTTAGCATTGGCATTGGCATTTAAAGTTGCTAAGAAAGCAGTAATTGTAGTTCCAACATTTTCTCCAAGAACAAGAGCAACAGCTGTAGGGTAATCAATTAATCCTTGTACAGCAAGAGTAATAGTAATACCTAGTGTAGCTGAAGAAGATTGAACAATAGCAGTAATAAGAGCTCCGATAAATGCAACTTTTAAAACTCCAAAATAAGTATCAGCTGAGAATAAACTGAAAAGACGTACAAATTCTGGCATACTTCTAACAGGTTTTAAACCGTTACTCATAAGTTGAAGTCCAAGGAAAATCATTCCAAGTCCCATGAAAGTTAAAGCTCTAGTTTTTGCTTTTTCACCTTTTAAGAACATATATAGGATAGCTCCAGCACCAACCATAGGTAATCCATATTTTCCTATATTTAAAACAAGTATCCAACCAGTAATTGTAGTTCCAATATTAGCTCCAAAAATAACCCCAAGTGCTTGTTTTAAAGTTAAAAGAGAAGCATTAACGAATCCAATAGTCATAACAGTACTAACAGAAGAAGATTGAACTAACATAGTAACAAACATACCCATTAGGATAGCTACAACTCTATTAGTAGTTAATAAAGCTAGAATCTTTTTTAATCTTTGCCCAGCTAATTTTTGCATTCCTGAAGACATACTGTCCATTCCAAATAGAAATATTCCTAATCCTCCAAGAACATTAAATGCAATGTCTAAATACATTTTTCCTCCTAAAAAATAAATTAAACTTTATAATCAAAAAAATATTATCATTAGTGTGTAATAAGAATGTTAATTC
>UQQO01000064.1 GCA_900543175.1 uncultured Fusobacterium sp. | reverse complement strand
ATGTTAAAAATTATAAGTTTTGTAAACGTAAATTAGAATGATAAATTATAGTTTATTTTATAACTCTATTACCAATACTCCTTTGGTATTTTTTAAAGTTTCAAAGGCTGTTAAATCTGTTCTCACCTTATAAGTTACCCTCTCATTAAACCCCTTATCTAAATACTCTCCTCCCATACTATCAATAAGCATCTCAATATCACCTATCTTCTCATATGGAAAATCAATCATATATGTTTTTCTCTCTACATATTCAGCTATTCCAGCCTCTTGTATTGCCAACTTAGCTGTTTTAGCATAGTTTCTCACTAAACCTCCAGCTCCTAGCTTTATTCCTCCAAAATATCTAGTGGCAACAACTGCTAAATTTGTTACCTCCATATAAGTTATAATATCTCCCATAGGCTTTCCAGCAGTACCACTTGGCTCTCCATCATCATCGGTTTTAAAATACTCCTGACCATTATCTATAACCTTATAAGCAGTACAGTTGTGAGTTGCATCTTTATGTTTTTCTCTAATAGACGCAATAAAATCCTCTGCTTCCTGCTTACTTCCCACAGGTTTTACATAACCTATAAATTTTGATTTTCTCTCTTCAAACTCTATTACACACTCTTTTTCTACACTTTTCATCTTTCCCACCTAAAAAACTAATCCTATCAATATTTTAACTAAAAACTCAGCTAACGATCCAATTACACTATCAAGAATACCTACCATATTTAAAATAAGAATTATAAATATTCCATATTGATCTAAAGAGAAAAGAGCATTTCTTAACTCTCTTCCAGCCATTGATGCCACTACTCTTGACCCATCTAGTGGGGGAATTGGCAATATATTAAATACAGCAAGTAAAATATTCAATCTAATTAAATATATACACAATGAAGTAAACACTCTACCATGAATAAATGGAGCTAAATATTTTAAAAGTAACAATCCTATCAATGCTAAAACAATATTTGAAACTACCCCTGCAATAGCCACTAAAAACTCCCCTGTTCTTCCATTTTTCAATCTCCAATAGTTTATAGGCACAGGCTTTGCCCAACCAAAAACAAATGGTGATCCTAAGAAAATTAGAATTATAGGGAAAATTGTTCCCAAAGGATCTAAATGATGAAGTGGATTAAAGCTTAACCTTCCATAATCACTAGCTGTTGTATCTCCACAAAAATATGCTGCTAACCCATGAGATATCTCATGTACAAGTAGAGAAAAAATTAAAACTGCTATATTTAACAACATTATTGGTCTAAAAATCACTCCACCAAGTATATTAAATATAAAGTATCCGAGTATTATTGCTAAAATTATCTTTGTAGAATTTCCCATACCTCTATTGAGATATTTTAGTTCTTCTATAAATCTTTTCATCTTTTTTACCTTCCATTTTAAATTTATTATAAAATATCATTCCAAATATTATAACATAAAAAAGTAAAAATATTGTGTTATCTTTGTTACCATTATATTTTATAGTCAGCATAGGGATATTTGAAAAAACTTCAACTATCTTTATTAAAAATTTAAAAATTATATTTACAATAGGATATATAACTACTCCCAATCCAAAATTTTCAAATAACAACCCTATAAAAGCTAAAGTTATATATAAACTTCCCAATGGTACAATTATCAAATTACTAAAAATAGAAAACAGTTGTATCGTTCCAAACTCTTTTATTAATATAGGAGTTAAAAATATCTGTATTGTTCCTATCAAAATAACATTTTTTACTATCTTTGATTTTCCTTTGTAAAATTTTATTATAAAAGGATAGATAAAAATAATTGCTGCCACTGCTAAATATGAAAGTTTAAAAGAAACTTCATAAATAGAGATAGGATTTAAAAATAAACTTACAATAAAACTCACAACTAAAGATTTTTCTATATCAATATTTTCATAAAGTATCTTCCCAAAAAGAAATATAACTCCCATTATATAGGCTCTTATAAGTGATGGTGAATGTTTTATCCCTAAAAAATATAGTGTCAATCCTATTAAAATAACCCAATATCTCTTATCTCTAGATATTGAAAATTTACTACTTATAAAACTTATCACTCCTATTATTATACCTATATGCAATCCAGAAAGAGCAAAAAGATGGGAAACTCCCACATAATTAAATTTCTCTCTTAACTCTTTTGGTATCTCTCTACTCTCTCCTAAAATAATAGCTCGATAGACTCTTTTAAAATATCTATCTCCCTTTTCTATAAAACCTTCTACCCTATTTTCAAAATATTTTTCTAAAAAACTATCCTCTAATTTTTCTACCTCTAATCTATTTATACTGATGATATCTATATCCTCTTTTTTCTCAAGCTCTTTAAACTCTCCTAAAACATTATATTTTCCATCAGCTAACTCTGACATATAGACAAACGTTAAGTTTTTTAAATTTTTATTATCTATTTTTAAAACTTTTCCTACTCCTCTGTTAAGTTCAACTTTCAATCTGATATTTTCTAAATAATCAAAATCTCCACTATGAACTCCAAAAACTAATCTTATTACAAAAAGAATAGGTATGATATAGATTAAAATAGATTTTTTCTTAGTAAAAAAATATACAGTTCCTAAGCTAAAAAGAGTTATTGATATAACTATCCAACTAGAAAAAAATTGAAACAGCAGTAAAATTCCTAATATTTCTCCAAGTAAAATATAAGTTATCTCCATAACCCCTCCATAGTTTAAAACTTACTCTTCATATTTATAATAAAAAATAAAAGATATAACGAAAGAGATTGCTGAAACTATAGCTGTAAAGTAAATTCCACTCTTTTCTACTCCTTTAGGTGTTCCTGTAATTGCTGATAAAATATCCCCACTTCCAGAAACTAATATTATTGGTAGTATTAAAATTGAAATAAGAAATGCCATTTTCAAAAAGAACCCCTGTATACCAAAGCAGATTCCTTCTATACGTTGTCCAGCATTATCACTCATCTTACTACCTATCTCACTTAACATAGCAGGTGGAAAGATAAATCCAGCCCCTGCAATTGGTATTCCTATCAATGCAAATAGAACAAAACCAAATTTAGTAGGTATAATCTTTCCTAAGAAAAATAGAGCTAAAGTAAATATTATCAGCATAGACAAACATCCTAACATTATCTTTCTATAACCATATTTTCTTGAAAGAAGATTTGTAGGGTAAAAACATAGGGCTGACATTCCAAAAAGAAGAGCTGAAGCAATTGTAATAGCTCCCTTTCCATATCCCATTATATCCTCAACAAAGTAGTTCATCACCGCTCTCAAATTATTAAACCCTATAAAGAAAAATAGTAACCCCATAAGATACATTATAAATTGTTTGTTCTTAAATACTATTCCCATAGTTTCTTTAAAACTTGCATTTGAATTTTTTCCTAAAGAGTACTTTTTCTCTGGAACAAAGAGTAAAGTTATAATTCCCCCAATAGCTGCAATTACACAAAGAGTTATTATCATTCCCCTAATTCCTAAAAGTGTATCTCCCTTTCCAATTGCCTTTATCAATACCCCAGGAATTATCATAGCCAATGCTGTATAAACTAATCTAAATATTGATTGCCAAGTTGATAGATTTAATCTCTCCTCTTGTGTTTGCCCAATCTCTGGAATCAATGAGTTATATGGTGCTCCTACTACTGTATAAAATGTAAAAAATAGTGATCCCACTAAAGCTAAATAAGCAAATGCTCCCTTCTCATTTCCCATTGGTGGATAGAAAAAGGCTATTGTACACAATGCTAAGGGGATAGTTCCCACAGCTATAAATGGTATTCTTCTTCCCCATCTTGTATTGACTCTATCAGATATAAACCCAACCAATGGATCTGTTATCATATCCACAAGTCTTGAAATAACTAAAGCTAATGATATTAACAGTGGTGCCATAACTGGTTTCAAACCTGAGCTTTCAGGTGGCAAATAAAAATAAAGTATCCATTGAGCAAAAATTTGATCAACTATTGCATAACTAACTCCCAGTCCATAAAAAATCTGTATACTTAAAGGTATCCTCTTCTCCATTTTCTCTCCTCTTAATCTTTTATTATTATCGGTATCTTTCTATCTTCATAAAAATTCTGCATCTTGTAAATTGTAGATGCCCTCTCATTAAATTCAATTAGCTCTCTAACTCCCATAGAAAAATTATCTTGAATATTTTTTAGAGAGGTTATTATTTTTTTGTTCTCATATTTTTTCAAATAGTTTAGATACTCTCTTCCTTTTTTATTAAATCCCATCACTCTAACATATGGAATCTCTTTTTTTACTATCTCAGTAATCTCAACAGTAATTCCTAATAATATATGTAGTAACACCCTTTGAGTTCTTCCATGAGTAAAACGTCTACTTTCAATAGCTTTGTAAAAAGACTCAAAATCACTATTTTTAATAGCTTCCTCATACAATCTATTCTCATATCCCTTTTCCATATCTTGAATATTTTTAAGACTATCTCTATTTCTAATTATCTCATATCTTAACAGTGGATAAAAATCTTTAAGTTCCACTATTTTACCGTTATTAAACTCCTCTATTAAAATACTGAAACTCTCTTTTGGAAGAAACTTCTCAATATTTTCTCCACCTCTCAAAAATTTTCTTATAGCTGTTGCACTTGCTATATTATCCTCTGCATCTGTACTATGATATCCAACTTTCTCTCTCAATATTGTTACTGGCTCAATCTCACTATTCCAATAATTTATCCCCTTTATATACTCAATTCCAAGAATATCATTAGATAAACTGTTTTGCTCTTTTCCACTTACCTCTTTTAAAGCTTTTGAATGAGCATTTGGATATGATTCACCACTTTTTAAAAACTCTTTTATCTTTTCTTTAAAAATTTCACTTTCTTCTAAAAATGCTATCTTTTTCAATTCCTCTATATTTGAAGTTTCAGAACCAAAAATTATCTCTTTACATTGAAGTTCATCTAATATCCCTACAGCTCCCCTAGCAAAGATTTCTGCACTTTGACACGAATAAAAGCAGGGTAACTCAACTACTACATCTATTCCATTTTTTAGAGCTATTTCAGCTCGTTTCCAACGATTTATAATAGCAGGTTCTCCCCGTTGAACAAAATCTCCACTCATCACAGCAATTTTTACATTTTCACTATCTCTCTCATTAATTTTATCTAAATGTAATTTATGTCCATTATGAAAGGGATTATACTCTACTATAACTCCTACTGCTTTCATTTTCTCTCCTTTCCATACATATTAACATAATATCAGTTGTTTTCCCTCAAATCAATAAATTTTATTTGATTTTTCTATTTTTTAGATTATAATTATATAAAACTGAATTTTTAAGGAGGGAACCCATGCTTTTAGCAATAGACATTGGAAATACTCATATAGTTACTGGAATCTTAGATAATAATGGAGAGGTACTTTTAACTTTTAGAGTAGCTTCTAATGATAAACTTACAGAAGATGAATATTTCTCTTATTTAAGAAATATCTCTGAATTTAATAAGATTGATATTAAAAATATTGAGGGAATAATAGTAGCTTCTGTTGTGCCAAACCTTATTACAATTTTCCAATTTTTAGGAAAAAAATATTTTCACATTGATCCTATGATTGTAGGACCTGATATAAAAATACCTTTTACTTTTGCTCCTAATCTTAATCCAACTGGATTTGGTGCTGATAGAATAATTGATATTGTTCAATCATTAAATGATTATCCAGATAAAAATCTAGTTATTTTTGACTTTGGAAGTGCTACAACTTATGAGGTGTTAGAGAAAACTGTTTATGTTGGAGGGGGAATTCTTCCAGGGATAGAGATGTCTATTAATGCACTTTTTGCTAATACTGCAAAACTACCTAAAGTTAAATTTAGTACTCCTGAATCTGTACTTGGTAAAAATACAAATGAGCAGATTCAAGCTGGAATTTTCTATGGTTATGCTGGACAGATTAAGCATATTATTAAGAAAATTAAAGAGGTTATTGATAATCCATTTGTTGTTGCAACTGGTGGTTTAGGTAAAATCTTATCTGCTGAGATAGAGGAGATTGATGTTTACTCTCCAGACCTAAGCATCAAGGGGCTTTATACTCTTTATCTGCATAATAAAAAATAATCTAAAAAAGCTGAGTAAAATATTTTTATCATTACTCAGCTTTTTGTTAATAAATACTATTTATTTTTGATTTAAAAATTCCTCTTCAATAAAAGACCTTTTAAAATAATAAGATATAAAAAATGAAAAGGCACTTAATATTATTATTTTATTTGTTTTATTTATTAACTCATATTGTTTATCAAAAATTAATTTTTGGCTAAATCTGTTAAGATTATCATAAGATGGTAAATTGAAATTCTCATCTATTAGCAAACTTCCTTTTATCCAATTATATCTACTTAATATTCTCCAAATATCAAAAGTATAATTTGCATATACAGACAAATGACTAATATTTCTAATAACATTAGAAGCATGAGCCTTATATTCACGATACTTATTTACTTTGTAATAACAATCATTTTGGTTATATTGTTCATCTAAATTATTGATATCTCTTAACGCTTCAACCATAGGATAGCTGATAAATAGCTTTCCATTTTCATATTCATTATCAAAAAAATCTAACATTTCCTTTAATGCTTCTTTTGAATAATTACTACTATGGATATCATGATCAAAAAATAGAAAAACTGATGAGATATCTCTTCTATTTATCCCATTTAATATTTCTCTATTTTTTTCAGACATTTCTCTTAATATTTCAACTGGTTCAAAAAATTCTCCATATCTCTTTTTCCTTTGATAAAAATTATATATACTTGTTCCAAATATAACTTTAATTATAACTTGTTTATTAAATAATACTTTTTTCAGATTATCTATGATGAGAGATTCTGCCTTTGCTCCCTCTGCTATAACTAAAATAACTTCCATTATTCTTCAAATCCTTTAGCTCTATATATTTTCTCTAAATTGTGACCATATCTCAATTCTTTATCAGTTAATTCAAATACTGGTTTTATTATTTCATTGTCAAAAATAATAAAATAACAATCAGGTCTAAGTAATTCATTATTCAATAGAGAAGTATTATGTGTTGTTAATATTGCTTGTACCTTCAATTCTTTAATTTTATTTACAATCTTTTCTGAAAGTTCAAAATGATAAAATGCATCAAATTCATCCATAAAAAGAAAACTAACTTTATCTAAACTTTTATACCAATAAAAAAATAAAGCTAAACTATATGTTCCTGTAGAAGCTATATCAGCAAAATCAATATCATTTTCACCTATTTTAAAGGCTATAGTTTTACTTCCATTGTAGTTTTTTTCTGTTAATTTACATTTTACTCCCTCTTCATTTAAAAATTCTTCAAATTCTTGTAAATGATTATTTTCAACTATATCTTCAAGAATATCCTTACTTCCATTTTTAAATCCTATATATATATTGCTATCTAAGCATCTAAAAAATAACATATTATTAACAAATTCCATCATCTTTTGAAATGCTATATTTTCTGGATTATTTTCTAATTTAGAATTTTTATATATATACTTTAAAACAGAAATATTCATACCATTAAAATCCTTATCAAGACTTTCTGTTCCTTTTAATGTAGTTTCTATTAATCCTCTTTTTTCAAAATTATAATATATAGCTCTTATTCCATTTATAATTAATTCTTCTTCTAATATCTCTTCTAAAGATTTTTTTGAATAACTATAAATAACTTCTATACTATCAAATTCAAATATATATTTAAAATAAGCTATTTTATCTTCACTTTCAGCATTTATATAATTGCTATATAAAATTTTTCCATTATTTTTATCACTTAGATTAGAAACTATATCAAAAATAGCATATCCAACATTTGATTTTCCAGAAGCATTTTTCCCATATATTATTCCTTTATTAACTAAGTTATCTCTTATAGCACAAGTATTAAAATCATATGACTTTACATTTGATAAATCTATACAAATTCCATTTTTAAATCCTTTAAATCCCTTTGTATATATCTTTTTTAGCATACTCATTCTTCCCTTCTAATATTGTTAGTTACATTATATCTATTTTCAAAAATAAAGTAAATAGATATAAAAAAAGACAAAGGTATTTTGGCGTGTCCTTTGTCTCTTTCTATTGCCTACTTTCCATTATTGAAAAAACTCTTTTTTGTATTTAAATTATATCATAGATTTTTAACTTACTCAATGTTATAACTTAATCATCTCTTCTCTTCCTCTTGATCATGATAGAGTGAAAAAACTAATTCTTATAATCTTGATAGTTACAATTTTCTTGTTACTATCGCAAAAAGTATATTAGTCTTTGACTAAACTTTTTAGCAGGTACCAAAACTATTGGTGTGGTTGAAGTAGCTGTTTTTTTATTTAATCAAATTTTTATTATTTTTTATAAACTCTATTATTTTAAAATACTCTTCCATAGAAGCATCTATATATGCTTTTTGCCCTACATAGTTTTCAGGATATAGTTTTTCAGCAGTTTCCTTATAAATCTCAATTACTTCAGTTGGAACTTTTGAAACAGAAATATTTTTTTCCATTTCAGCTTTAGCTAGATTATTCTTCTCTTCACTAACTTCTAAATTTTTAGCAGTTTCTTTTTTTACTCTCTCTACTAATTCATTGTAATCTCTTATCTCATCTGGAAGAACTTGATATTGTTTTGCAAAGTTTGCCCCATACATAACTCTTAATTTATGTTTTATTCTTTCAAACTCATTAGCAGGGATTCCAGATTCTTTTCCTAATTTTTCCATTCTTAAATATGAATCTATCTGCCAGTTTTTATATCTTATTTTTTCACTTCCATCTAAAGTTTGAGCAGATTTAGTAATTATTTTTTCTACATCTTCTGGTATCGCCTCTCTTGCTGCAAAAGCACCAATACTTAAAATTGCCATTCCTAATAGTATTAATTTTTTCATATTTCCTCCCTTATACACCATTTTTCTTAGATTCCCGCTATTTTCTTTCTATACTCTACAGGACTCATACCCTCTAATTTAGCTTGAATTCTCTCATTATTATAAAAATCAATATAGTCTTCTATTCTTCTACATATCTCATTACATGAGAGCTTTCCATTTAGAAGATATATTAGTTCAGTTTTCAGATGTCCAAAAAATATCTCTATTGGCACATTATCCCAACAGTTTCCTCTTCTAGACATAGATTGAACTATTCCTCTCCTCTTTAGCATATCACAATATTTCCTTTCTGTATACTGAAAACCTTGATCTGTGTGTAAAATACAGTTTTCAGCTAGTGGCATCTTAAATAATTTTAATAGAGTCTTTTTTACAAGAGGAAAACCATCTTCCTCTGCTATATCATAAGCTATTATTTGATTGTTAAAAATATCTTTTATAGCATTTAAATATATTTTCTTATTCTCTATATTTATTTGAGTTATATCCATACAAAGTTTTTCCAATGGTTTTTCTGCACTGAACTCTCTATTTAAAACATTGGCACTGATTCTCTCTGCCCAACTTTTTCCCTTATAATTTTGATTTCTTATTATAGATTTAACTCCTAAATCCTTCATAATTCTATATACTCTTTTATGATTTACCCTAAATGGTACCTCTCTATTTACACATAGACACATTCTTTTTACTCCATAAGTTCCACCATAATTATTGTATATGTTTTTTATTACAATTTCTAAAATTTCATTTTCTAATTTCCGTTTACTTGGATACTCTTGTGATTTTTTCCACTTGTAGTAGCTACTTCTTGCAACTTCTGCAACTTTACACAGATAAGTGACACTATATTTATCCTTCAACTCATCTATTACTAAATATTTATCTCTTCTAGTTGAAGGATATATAACTTTTTTAAATACTCATTTTCTATTTTTAAAAGTTCATTTTCCTTTTTTAAATTTATCTCTTTTCTCTCTTTTAAACTTGGAGCTTTTTTAATTTTACTACTCTTCTTCTCAAATGCCTTTTCTCCCAATTGATTATACTTTTTTATCCAACTATGTATCTGAGTATCTGATTTTATTCCTAAAGTTTTAGCTATATTTTCCGCACTTATATCGGAACTTAAATACAATTTAACAGCTTTTAATTTTAACTCTTTGCTATATCTATTATACTTTTTCATAAAATACACCTCCATACAAGATGACAAAAGAAATTTCCAATCTATCTGTTTTCAAAGAGGAGAGAATCTTATTGGTGTTTTCTATACTACTTCTACAATATAATTATAATTTTTTTGAAATAATTTATCAAATAAATAATTTTATCTGTTGAATTTTATAAATTATTTTTTTTATTTCTATCAAAAACTCTATTTCTAATATCCTTAAATATGTTGCTATATCTTGTTGATTTCATATCTGGAAATGAAGTTATAATACGTCTTTCAAGCCATGATATTCTCTCTGAAAATATTTTTTCTCTTACCTCTTTTAATTTCTCAGCTTTATCATGAATAGTTAAAAAATCTGTAGTGACTTTACTTCCAATTTTATCTGAAAACTTATGTATATCATCAGCTATTAACTGAAGTCTCTTCATTCTTGCATTTAATTTTAATACTGTTTTTACTGTTACTATAAAATCTACTGTTATCAATATTAAAAATATAGTTATAACAATCTCTCCTATTGTTCTAGGTGTCCAATTAATAATATCATTTACCACTGGATGTATAATCTCTGTGACAAAAACACAAGCTAATCCCCAAATTATAGAAAATTTAAGGCATATATATCCTCCTAGATTAAAAGGTACATTTGAATAATCCCACCATCTATAATGAAAAGCCTTTTCAAGAATAAAACCTGTTATTAGTTCTATTAACGATGTAAGAACAATTGAAAGAATAAATAAGAAAATTAGATTTTTTTTGAAAGGGTAAACAAAATACATTATAGTCATCACTCCTACCCCATAGATAGGACAATAGGGTCCATTGAGAAACCCTCTATTTATAAATTGCTTAGTATTTAGAGCTGCATAACACACTTCAAGAAGCCACCCTAAAAAAGAGTAAATTAAAAAGTAAAATAAATAAGTATACATATTTTCCTCCCTAAATTTTAATTTTATTATATGTCACTTATTTTATTCTAATAACTTCTTTTATGTCAAGTAAATATAAAACAAAAAAAGTACCTGCCAATTGACAGGTACTAAAATTCATATTAAATTTTTGAATTAAACTAGAATGTAGTTCTAAATCCTACGATTCCAAATGGTTGCCATCTCCAGTTAGATGCTGATCTTTCATTAGTTCTCTTCCAGTTTCTATATTCTGCTCCTGCAGTTGCATATAAATCTAATGAAGGAGTTGCATGATATGTTAAAGTTACTTTTGGATCAGTTTTTAAACTATAAGTTTCATGATCTTCACCTGTTGCAACTTTATCTGACCAAGAATATGAGTCATATCCTGATTCAGCAGAAAAATCTACTGACATTTTTTCATTTGAATATAGATTTGCTCCATAAGCAAGTATAATATTTACATCTGCAGTTGTATTAGAGTCAGAGTCTTTATTTCCATCTTTTACTCCATGCATTTTAGCATCTCCATAGTTATGGAATCCTAATGTGTCTAATTCAACTTGGAATGCAAATCCATATGGTAGTTCATTAACAAAGTTTGCATAGAATCCTAATTCATTATCATAGTTATCTCCATCTCCTTCAACTGTTCTATTCCAAGTATATTCATAGTAAGGAGCAACTACCATTTCTGTAGTTTTTATAAAATCATTATTAAACATATATTCAGCAAAATCAAATCTTGCTTCATATCTTAAAGCATGAGAACCATCTTTTACATATTGAAGTCTTGAAACAAAGTTAACTTTAGAATCTCCAAGATTTCCATGATCAAAATTATATTGTAATTTAAGTTCATCTTTTTTATTAGTTATAGTTTGATCAGAAGTTAAAGCATCATAAGTTCTTACTCTATAGTAGAAACTTTGATTTTCAGTTGTATTAATAGTTCCTTCTAATTGAAGTCTTCCATAATCATTGTTTTTATTCCAATCATTTTTTCCAACTTTGCTTTGACCTTCAGTATCTCCGTAGTATCTGTATTGTAGATCTACATATCCGTTAGGTCTGAATCCTTCTTCTTTGTCTCTGTAAACTATTACTTCTTTTTCAACGA
>UQQO01000063.1 GCA_900543175.1 uncultured Fusobacterium sp. | reverse complement strand
GAATATATGATTAAATTTATGTAATTAATTAGAACAAATATGTACTTTTATATGAAAAATAAAAATATATATCCTAAAATAAAAATAAAACTTACAATTTCTTGAAAAGTATAGTATAATATATTTTTGAGTAGTTAAGATAGGTTTCTTTGAAGAGAAGTACATTTGAATATATTTTATTTTTGACACACCGTTAAATGTATATGTGAGAAAAGAACAGAGAAAATCCTATAATGCTACAAAGAAATTTTTGTTATAGGACACAATATAAAGCAGTGTGATTATGATGAAATAAAATAATTTAAATAAGGAAGTGAAGAATGGAAAAATTAGAAGAATTTAGAAAATTAGGACTAAGTGATAAAACTTTAAAGGCTCTTTCAAAGAAAGGATATGAAACTCCAACTCCTATACAAGCTCTTACAATACCAGCATTATTAAATGGAGAAAAGGATATAATAGGACAAGCTCAAACAGGAACAGGAAAAACAGCTGCTTTTTCTTTACCTATATTAGAAAGATTTGAATCTTCAAAAAGTATACAAGCTATTGTTTTAGCTCCAACAAGAGAGTTAGCTCTACAAGTGGCAGAAGAGATGAATAGTCTTGCAAGTGGGAAGAAAATCAGAATAACTCCAGTTTATGGGGGACAATCTATTGAGTTCCAAATAAAACAATTAAAAAAAGGAACAGATATAATTGTAGGAACTCCTGGAAGAGTTATGGACTTAATGGATAGAAAACTAATAAAATTAGATAATCTTAAATATTTTATCTTAGATGAAGCAGATGAAATGTTAAATATGGGATTTGTTGAAGATGTAGAAAAAATACTTGAATCTACAAATGAAGATAAGAGAATGCTTTTCTTCTCTGCTACAATGCCTAATGAGATAATGAAAATAGCTAAAAAACATATGAAAGATTATGAAGTGTTAGCTGTAAAAACAAGAGAACTTACAACAGACTTAACAGATCAAATATATTTTGAAGTTCATGAAAGAGATAAATTTGAGGCTCTTTGTAGAATAATTGATTTAACAAGAGATTTCTATGGAATTGTTTTCTGTAGAACTAAAAACGATGTAAATGATGTAGTAGGAAAACTGAATGATAGAGGATATGATGCAGAAGGGCTTCATGGAGATATCAGTCAAAATTATAGAGAAGTTACATTAAAGAGATTTAAAGCAAGAAAAATAAATGTTCTTGTAGCAACAGACGTAGCAGCTAGAGGAATAGATGTAAATGATCTATCACATGTAATTAACTATGCTATTCCACAAGAAGCTGAAAGCTATGTTCATAGAATAGGAAGAACAGGAAGAGCAGGAAAAGAGGGAACTGCAATCACATTTATAACACCTCAAGAGTATAGAAGACTTTTACAAATTCAAAAAATAGTAAAAACTGAAATTAGAAAAGAGAGAATTCCTGGAGTAAAAGATGTAATTCAAGCTAAGAAATTTAGACTAATGGAAGAGTTACAACAAATTTTAGCTGATGGAAACTTTGATAACTTTAAATCTCTTGCTAAAGAGCTTTTAGCTGGAGAAGATCCTGTGGATATTGTAGCAGCTCTATTAAAAAATTCATATGAAGATGAATTAGATGAAAATAGTTACAATGAGATTAATGCAGCTCCATTAGAAAAAACAGGAAAAGTAAGACTGTTTGTTGCTCTTGGAAGAAAAAATGATATGACTCCTAAAAAATTAGTAGAACTTGTAAATAGAAAAACAAGAATTGATGAGAGAAAATTGAAAAATGTAGAAGTTTATGATAATTTCTCTTTCATGTCTGTTCCATTCCGTGAAGCAGAAGAGATTATAGAAGCGTTTAAACAAGATAAGAGAGGAAAGAAACCTCTAATTGAAAAGGCAAAAGCTAAAGATAAAAAAGAAAAATAGGATAGATGAAAAGAGTTGGTGATATACTGACTCTTTTTCTTTTAATATAACTATACTTTTATTTAAAAGTTACTTTTTAAAATAGGATGGATGTGCTATAATTATAGAGTATAATTATAATAATTTTAGGAGAAATTATGAGCGGAGAAAAAGAAACAAAAAAATATAGAAGATATGGCTTAATACTTTATTATCTGCTAAAATTAGTTGGAAAGACACTAAAAGTTAAATTAATAAGGAATGATAAGGTAAAAGAGAATGAAGAAAGTTATATTTTTGCTTTTTGGCATAATAAGCTTGTAATTCCAAGTCTATGTCTTGATTATATAGAGAAAAGGGCAGTTCTTGCTAGTCCATCAAAGGATGGAGAGTTAATCTCTGTTCCTTTAGAAAAGATGGGGTTTCACATGGTAAGAGGTTCTTCAGATAAAAACTCAACTTCAAGTTTAATATCTTTAATAAGATTGATGAAGCAAGGGTATAGTATAGGGACTCCAGTAGATGGACCTAAGGGACCTATCTATGAAGTTAAACCTGGAATGATATATTTAGCTCAAAAAGGAAAAAAATATATAGTTCCAATAGGTGGAGCCTATAAAGATAAATGGATATTTAAGAAAGCTTGGGATAAGTTTCAATTTCCTAAACCTTTTACAACAATGGTATTTTTAATGGGAGATCCAATAGAGATTTCTAAAGATGCAGAGATAGATACATATTGTGAATTATTAAAAAATAAACTTAATGAACTAGACAGAGAAGCAGAAAAATATTTTTAATAATTGTCTAGTAGAAGGAGAGAATAGATGAATAAAAGTTTTTATGTAACAACACCTATTTATTATGTAAATGGGGATCCACATGTAGGAAGTGCCTACACAACAATAGCAGCAGATGTACTAGCTAGATATAAAAAAACAATGGGGTATGATGTTTTCTTTTTAACTGGAACAGATGAACATGGACAAAAAGTTGAAGAAACAGCTAAAATGAAAGGTTACACACCTCAACAATGGACAGATATTATGGCTCCTAAGTTTGTTGAAATGTGGAAAGCTTTAAATATAGAGTATACTGATTTTATCAGAACAACTGAATCAAGACATAAAGATGCAGTAAAGAAGATATTAAAAAAAGTTTATGAAAATGGAGATATATATAAAGGAGAATATTCAGGAAAATACTGTGTTTCGTGTGAAACTTTTGTACCTGAAAATCAAATAGTAAATGGAAATCATTGTCCAGATTGTGGAAAAGAACTTAGAGTAGTAAAGGAAGAATCATACTTCTTTAAAATGTCAAAATATCAAGATGCTCTATTAGCACACATAGAATCTCATCCTGATTTTATACTACCTCGTTCAAGAAGAAATGAAGTTATATCTTTTATTAAACAAGGATTACAAGATCTTTCTATTTCAAGAAATACATTTGAATGGGGAATCCCTATTGAATTTGCTCCAGGACACATTACTTATGTTTGGTTTGATGCACTAACAAACTATCTAACAGCAACAGGATATGAAAATGATCCAGAAAAATTTGAAAAATACTGGACAAATGGACATGTAGTTCACCTATTAGGAAAAGATATAGTAAGATTCCATGCTATTATTTGGCCTTGTATGTTACTTTCTGCTGGAATTAAACTTCCAGATAATATAGTAGCTCATGGTTGGTGGACTTCTGAAGGTGAAAAAATGTCTAAATCTAAAGGAAATGTTGTAGATCCAATAGCAGAGACAAAAAAATATGGTGTAGATGCTTTTAGATACTGCCTATTAAGAGAAGTTCAATTTGGAAATGATGGAGATTACTCTACAAAATCAGTAGTAACTAGAATCAATTCAGACTTAGCAAATGACTTAGGAAACCTATTAAATAGAACTTTAGGAATGTATAAAAAATATTTTGGTGGAGTTGTAACTTCAGGAAGTGAAAGAGATAGTTTTGATAATGAGATAGAAAATCTATGGAATGAAACTTTAAAAGAGGTAAACGAACAAATGGACATAGTTCAATTCTCAAAAGCTCTTGAAGGAATTTGGAAATTTATCTCAAGATTAAATAAATATATTGATGAGACTATGCCTTGGGCTCTTGCTAAAGATGAGGCTAAAAAAGATAGATTAGCAGTAGTAATGAACCATTTAGTAAATGGACTTTATAAAGTTGCAGTAATGATCTATCCATATATGCCTGAATCAGCTCAAAAAATCTGGAATCAATTAGGAGTTGAAAAAGAGGTAAGAAATGCTTTAGTAAGTGATGTTGAAGGTTGGGATCTATTACCAGCAGGACATACTTTAGGAAATGCAGAACCTATATTCCCAAGACTTGACCTTGAAGCATTAGAGCCAAAAGTTGATCCTATGGCAATTAACCCAGATCTAGTAATAGAAAATGCAATTGATATATCTGAATTTGATAAATTAAAAATACAAGTAGTAGAAATCTTAGAAGCTGGAAAGATTAAGGGAGCAGATAAACTTCTTAAATTTAAAGTTAGCCTTGGAGATCATGCAAGACAAATAGTTTCAGGAATTGCTAAAGCTTATCCAGAGCCAGAAAAATTAGTTGGTAAGAAAGTATTAGCTATAACAAATCTTAAACCAGTTAAATTAAGAGGAGAGATCTCTCAAGGAATGCTTTTAAGTACAGAGGATAAAAATGGACTTAGACTTGTTGAAGTAGCTAAAGAGGTAGCAACAGGATCAAAAGCTAAATAATTTTAATATGGAGGGGAAATTTATGAGAAAAGTTACTAAGGCAGTAATACCAGCAGCTGGATTAGGAACTAGAGTTTTACCAGCAACTAAAGCTCAACCTAAAGAGATGCTAGTAATAGTTGATAAGCCTTCATTACAATATATTGTAGAGGAGCTTGTGCAATCAGGAATAAAGGATATTGTTATTGTAACTGGAAGAAATAAAAACTCAATAGAGGATCACTTTGACTACTCTTATGAAGTTGAAAGCACTTTAAAAAAAGATGGAAAGAATGAACTTCTTGAAAAGATAGAAAATATATCAGATATGGCAAATATCTTTTATGTTAGACAAAATCACCCAAAAGGATTAGGACATGCAATTTTAAAAGCAAAACCTTTCATTGGAGATGATCCTTTTGTAATAGCTCTAGGAGATGATATTGTTTATAATGATGAGTATCCTGTGGCAAAGCAAATGATAGATGTATATGAAAAATATGTATCTAGTATAGTTGGTTGTCAAGAAGTAGCTCAAAAAGATGTTTCAAAATATGGAGTTGTAAAACCTACTCAATATCTTGATAATGATACTTGTGAAATAGATGACTTTATAGAAAAACCAGCAATTGAAGAAGCTCCTTCAAGATATGCTTGCCTTGGAAGATACCTTCTTGATGGAAAGATATTTAAGTATCTTGAAGAGGTAAAACCTGGAAAAGGTGGAGAGATTCAACTTACAGATGCAATATTAGATATGATGAAAGCAGGAGAAAAGGTACTTGCTTATGACTTTAAAGGAAAAAGATATGATATAGGAAATAAGTTTGGACTTTTAAAGGCTAATATTGAATTTGGTTTGAGAAATGAAGAGACAAAAGAGGAACTTTTAAACTATCTAAAAAATGATTTAAAATTAGATTAAAAATATTTTGGGGCTGTTCAAACTATTAGTTTGTTTAGCTCCTTTTATATTGGAGGGTAAAAATGAAAGTATTATTTATAGGTAATAGCCACACATATTTTAATGATATGCCATATATTTTTAAACTGATTTGCCAAGAAAACAATATAGATGTTGATGTAACAATGCTTGCTCATGGATACAAGGGGCTAGATTTTCATCAAAAAGAACCAGAAGTAAGATTTAATATTCTTTATGGGGGATATGATTACATAGTTTTACAACATCTTCAAGGTGGATTTGATGAAAAAACTTTAAATAGTTCAGTAGAGGCTATAAAAAAATATATAGATAGAACAGATTCAAAAATAGTTT
This sequence comes from uncultured Fusobacterium sp., assembly GCA_900543175.1. GTDB lineage: Bacteria > Fusobacteriota > Fusobacteriia > Fusobacteriales > Fusobacteriaceae > Fusobacterium_A. The sequence goes on along the minus strand of UQQO01000063.1, from coordinate 6,502 downwards.
TATATATGCCATGGACAATAAAATCTGAAAGAGAAAAACAAAAATTTATGAGTGATGCTTATATAAATCTAGCAAAAAAATTAAATGTTTTAATTGCTCCAGTAGGATTAGTGTGGTGGGAGTTTAAAGATGAACATCCAGATATAGAGTTATATTTTAAAGATGATAAACATGCTTCAGAAATTGGTTCAACATTAGCTGCATATACAATTTACAGAGCTATTTTTAATAAAAATGCCAATACTAGAAATGAATTGTATAAAAATATGAATAATAAAATAGAAAAAATAATTAATACAATTTAATGAAAAATATGTTAAAATTTGAGATTTTTTATAGTGAAATTGAAAAAAAGTTATTAAATTAGAAAAAATTTTATTTAACATCTTTATTTATTAAAGATAATGATGTATACTAATAGTAACCACACATCATTACTTTTTCAAAGGGGGAATCTATCATGACTAATCAGCACAATAAAGATGGAAAAAAAGAAGGACTATGGGTTAAGACATACGACAATGGAAGAATTCAAGAGGAAAAAAATTATGTGAATGGTGTCAGAGAAGGAGAATATAAATCATATTATATGAATGGACAAGTTGAAACAAGAAAATTCTATAAAAATGGAAATATACATGGAGTTTATGAAACTTTTTATAGCGATGGAAAATTAAGTTCAATTCGTCACTTAGTAGATGGAGAAATAGTAGGTTTATTTGAAGAATACTATCCAAATGGAAAAGTTAAAAAATCAGCTGAACATGTAAATAACTCAACTACAACAAAAAATGTTAAATATTTTCCAAATGGACAAAAGAAAGTAGATGTAAATATTAAAAATGGAGCTATGTTTGGACCATATAAAGAGTATTTCTCTAATGGTGTTCTATATATAAAATGTAACTATGGAGAAAATGGAAAACTTGATGGAGAATACAAAGAATATGATGCAGAAGGTAAATTAGTAAAAGAATGCACATATGTAAATGGTGTAGAACAATTTAAATAGGAGATCCAAAAAAATTTTAAAGCTGTCTGAAAATTAAAAAACAGACAGCTTTTTAAATTGGATAAATTTTTGTAAAATTAAGATAGTTGAGTAGATATATTGGAAAGTATAAAAAAAGCTGCTCAAAAATTATTTGAACAGCCTTTTCTTCTATTTATTTCTTAAAGCTCTTAAAGTTTTTTCAAGAGATTTTAATGTGTAGTCAAGTCTATAAAAACGAGCATTTTCTCCCATATGTCCTATTCTAATAACTTTTTGATTTAAATAAGAGTAAGAATCTGCAAGCATAACTTCAAAGTTATCAAACATATAATCAAGAATCTCTTTACAACTAATTTCTTCAGGTGGATAGAATGCTGTAACAGTTGGAGAGTATCCAGATTTAAGATAAAGTTCAACTCCCATATCCATTAATCTTGTTCTAACATATTCAGCAGCTGTATAATGTCTTGAAATAACATTATCAATACCCTCTTTATAGATATTGTCAATAGCTACATCAAATGCCATTAAGTCACTTACAGGCATAGTATAAGGGAATAATTTTTCCTTAACACAGTTTTTCCAAAGTGATAGATTACAGTAGAAAGAAGGAATAGGAGATTTTCTATTTAAAATTACCTTCCAAGCATCATCACTTATAGTCATAATAGTTAATCCAGAAGGAGCAGAGATAGCTTTTTGAGATCCTCCAAGAGCTATATCAATTCCCCATTCATCAACAGATATACGAGTTGCTCCAACAGCAGATACTGTATCTACAACTGTTAAGATACCTACTGATTTTAATAGCTTACAAATAGTTTCAATATTATTTAAAACACCAGATGGAGTATCACAATGAACAAGAGTAGCATATTTAAAGTTTCTATTTTTTTCAAGGAATACTCTTAATTTATCAATTTCAAAAGTTTTTTCAAGATCAGTTTCAAAAAGAGTAACATTACCTCCATAGTTTTCAACTAGTCCTTTAAATCCTTCACCAAAGATACCATTAGAAAGAACTAAAACATTATCTCCAGGCTCAGTAAGAGAAGCACAAGCACTGTCAAGTCCAAGCATTCCCTCTCCATTCATAATGATAGTTTGAGCTTTTTCAGCACCAAAGAGTTTTCCTGTTTTTTTACAAAGTTCATCATAAAAAGCAAAGAAATTAGGATCAAGATCAGGGTTTCCAAAGAAACTTGCTCTTCCTCTCAATACATTTTCTCTAACCATTGTAGGTCCAGGAGTCATCATTAAATAATTTGCTTTATACAATATAGCCACCTCCAAATATTAAAAAAGCTATTTTTCCCTATTATATCACAATTTAACAGATGATTTTAAGAATTTTTTAGATTTTTTTTAGCAACAGATAACATAAGTTTAATTCTATTCAATTGGTTAACTTCAGAATAAGCAGGATCATAGTCAATAGGAGCGATATTTACAAATTTGTCTGAGTACTCCTCTCTTAATTTTTTTATCATTCCCTTTCCAGTAATATGGTTAGGTAGACAACCAAAAGGTTGAACACAAACTATATTAGGGACTCCCTTCTCAATAAACTCAATCATTTCACCCATTAAGAACCATCCTTCTCCAGATTGGTTACCTATTGAGATATATTTAGAAGTTTTCTTAGCTAGAGTTTCAATAGATTCATCATTTCCAAATTTTTTATTTTTTCTTAGAGCGTTGTCAATTACTTTAGTATATCTATCAATTACCCAAAGAGCAATTTTTAGTTTAAGAGCTGAAAATTTACCTTTGAATCTTTCAGTTATGAAGATATCACTAAAGATACAGTATTTAATGAAATTCATTAAACTAGAAGTGTAAACCTCTCCACCCTCTTGTTCAATAAATTCAGCAAGATTATTATTGGCAAAAGGGCTAAATTTAACAAGAATTTCTCCAACAATACCAACTTTTACTTTTTTCTCTGAAGAAGTTTTTATATTGGAAAAATCTTCTATAATATTAGTTATATTTCTTTTATATTCAAAGAAACTACCATTTTGAATATTGATTTTTACCCTTTCATTCCAAGTATTATAGAGTTTTTCACTTTCTCCCTTATTGATCTCATATGGACGTGTGTGATATAGCAGCTTCATTAAGATATCTCCATATGAAACAGCTAATAAACATCTATGAGCAAGAGAAGGAGTGATTTTAAATCCCTCTTGTTTTTCAAATCCATTGGCATTTAAAGATAGAATAGGTACTTTTTCAAATCCACTATCTTTTATAGCTTTCTTTAAAAAACCTAAATAGTTAGTAGCACGGCAACTTCCTCCAGTTTGAGAGATCATAACAGCTGTTCTGTCTAAATCATATTTGCCTGACTTTAAAGCTGATATTAACTCTCCAATAACAAGAATAGAAGGGTAGCAAGCATCATTATTTACATATTGTAATCCATAATCTAAAGCTTCTTGAGTTTCAGGAAGTATCTCTAAATTATATCCCTCTTGTTTAAATGCTACACTTATAAGGTTAAAATGCATAGGTGCCATTTGTGGAGCGAGGATAGTATAATCTTTTTTCATATTTTTTGTAAATTTAGCTTTTTTGTATTCTATTTTTTTCTTTATACTTTTCTTTAATACTTTTTTCTTGTAATCTAGGGCAGCTAATAAACTTCTAATTCTTATTTTTACTGCTCCAAGGTTGCTGATCTCATCTATTTTTAATAGAGTGTGTACCTTTCCATGATTAGCAAGAATTTCAGCAACTTGATCAGTAGTTACAGCATCAATACCACAGCTAAAACTATTTAACTCAATAAGTTCAAGACAATTACTTTTTCCAACATAAGCAGCAGCTCTATACAATCGTGAATGGTATGTCCATTGATCTACAACTCTTAACTCTTCATCTAATGATGAGATACTTGCAACAGCATCTCCAGTAAGAACAGCTATTCCAAAAGAGTTGATAATATTAGGGATACCATGATGAATCTCTTTGTCACAATGGTATGGTCTACCACATAGAACTACCCCTGTTTTACCAGTCTTTTCTAAATCTTTTATAATCTCTAAAGCTTTATTTTTTAGATCTTTTCTAAAATTTAATCTCTCTTCCCAAGCTAAATCAAGGGCACTTTTTACCTCTTCTTCTGAGACATCAAATTTTTCAAACTCCTCTAAGATAGTTTTTTTCAAAATCTCTTTACTTTCAAAAGAAAAGAAAGGTATCATCATATCAATATGTTTCTCTTTTAATATATCTAAGTTATTTTTAATAACTTCAGGATAGGACATAACTATAGGACAATTAAATTGATTTTGAGAGTTTTTATCCTCTTTTTCTTCAAAGATAACACAAGGATAGAATATTCTTTTTATTCCCTTTTCAATAAGATTTATAATATGTCCATGTACTAATTTAGCTGGATAGCAGATTGAATCAGATGTAATAGTATCTATTCCCTTTTCGTAAAGTTTTTTAGAAGAATCATCTGAAATTACTACTCTAAATCCTAAAGATGTTAAAAGAGTAAACCAGAATGGATATGAATCATAGATATTTAAAACTCTAGGAATACCTATCTCCCCTCTAGGTGCTTGAGAAGGCTCTAAAGGAACATAGCTAAATAGTCTATTATATTTGTATTCATACATATTTGGAGCTGAATTTTTTTTCAATTTTCCAAGAGGATTGTCACATCTATTACCAGATATAAATCTCTCTCCATTTTTAAATTTATGAATAGTTAAAAGACAATGATTAGTACACATTTTACATCTTGTAAGATTAGTAGTACAATAAAAATCATTTAACTCATCTAAATTTAAAAGAGTAGATTTTTCAATATTTTCCTCTTTTGCAATAAGTGCAGCTCCAAAAGCCCCCATAAGTCCAGCTATATTAGGTCTGATTACATCTCTATCTGAAACTAATTCAAAGGCTCTTAATACACAATCATTCAGGAAAGTTCCCCCTTGAACAACTATATATTTACCAAGCTCCTCTTTATTTTTTATCTTTATAACTTTAAAAAGAGTATTTTTAACAACAGAATATGAAAGTCCAGCAGAGATATCTCCCACTTCAACTCCATCTTTTTGAGCTTGTTTTACCTTTGAGTTCATAAACACTGTACATCTAGTTCCTAAATCAGCAGGAGCTTTAGCTTCTAGACCTTTTTTAGAAAACTCAATAATATCCATGCCCAAAGAGTTAGCAAAAGTTTCTAAGAAAGATCCACACCCAGAAGAACAAGCTTCATTTAAAAGTATAGATGTAATAACCCCATCCTCTATTTTTAAACATTTCATATCTTGGCCACCAATGTCTAAGATGAAGTCAACATTAGGTTGGAAAAATTGAGCTCCTTTGTAGTGAGCCATAGTTTCAACAATCCCAATATCTACTTTTAAAGCTGCTTTAATTAAAGCCTCACCATATCCAGTTACACATGAACTTTTAATAGTGATATCCTTTGAAAGTTTTGAATATAGTTCTTTTAAAGTAGTGATTATATTCTCTAAAGGATTTCCTTTGTTGTGTGAATAGTGAGAATATAGAATCTCACTGTTTTCAGAGATAAGAACAACTTTTATAGTTGTTGATCCAGCATCAATTCCTAAATAAGCATTACCTTTATATGTAGCTAAATCAATTGTATCAATTTTTTCTTTTTCATGTCTTGTATAAAACTCTTTTAACTCCTCTTCATCTTTAAAAAGAGGTTGTAATCTTGTAGTATCTGAAGTATCTTTTTCATTAAGACGTTGAAATTTTTTCTCTAGCTCTTCAACAGTGAAGAAATTAGAGTTTTCTTTAGATAGTAGTGCAGCTCCCTGAGCTACGAAAAGTTGTGAATTTTCAGGAAAAATTATATCTTCATCAGTAAGTTTTAAAGTATCAATAAATCTATTTCTAAGTTCACTTAAAAAGAAAAGTGGACCACCTAGAAAAGCAACTTTTCCAGTTATTTTCTTTCCACATGCTAATCCTGTTATAGTTTGATTAACAACAGCTTGTAAAACAGAAACAGCAATATTTTCTTTTTTTACCCCCTCATTTATTAGAGGTTGAATATCTGTTTTAGCAAAAACACCACATCTAGCAGCAATAGGATAGATTGTATCAAAACCTTTAGCCAATTCATTTAATCCAGAAGCATCTGTATTTAATAAACTTGCTATTTGATCAATAAAAGCTCCAGTACCACCAGCACAGCTTCCATTCATTCTTTGATCCATATCATTTTTTAAAAATGTAATTTTAGCATCCTCTCCACCAAGTTCAATGGCTACATCAGTTTCAGGAATGAAAGTTTCAATAGATTTTATACAAGCTATAACCTCTTGTACAAAATCTAAATTTATCCAAGATGCAATTCCCATTCCACTAGAACCTGTGATGCTTACTTTACATTGAATATCATCTCCATATTTTCCTTTTAACTCTTTTAAAAAGTTATCAAACATTATTTTAGCAGTTTCCCTAACATTTGATAGATGTCTTTGGTAAATAGAATATATTATTGAG
>UQQO01000062.1 GCA_900543175.1 uncultured Fusobacterium sp. | reverse complement strand
AATATTAGAAGCCCTCAGCGAAATGCAGTTAAGAAAATGCAACGTGTTTGAGGCAAAGCCGAGTTTTGCATTTTCAACGGAATGAGCCATAGGGATTCTTTATTCAGTGACATGGAGACAACTTGATGTTAAAAATAAAAATTAAGATAGCTAAAATTGTTTAATAAATATAAATTGCAAAGGTACTTTGCTGTAAAACTAACGATATGCTAAAAATAAACTTAATTAAATATATTCTAGTTTTATCGTTTAATATTTCTTTACAAAATTTTTTCTTTTGTAAACTCTCATAAAACTTCAACTCTTATATTTTTTATAAGTGTACACTTTAAAAAATATTTGCTTTTCTTAAAAAACTGTGGTAAATATAATATTAAGAAGTAAAGAATAATTCAATTATTTTAAGTGCACACTATACTTGAAGGGGGATTTACATTGACACTAACAGATAGACAAAAAGAAATTATTGATATTGTTAAAAAATACCAACCTATCACAGGTAAAGAGATTGGAGAACGTTTATTTTTAACTAGATCAGCCCTCAGAACAGACTTTTCAATTTTAACAGGAATGAAAATTTTAGAATCTAAGCCTAAAATTGGATATACTTATATTGGGAAAGATGAAACTGAAAAGGTTAAAGATATTATGGGGCCACCTATAACAGTAGACACTAATCTTTCTGTTTATGAAACTATCATCAACATATTTTCGAAAGATGTAGGTACTATATTTATAACTGACAATGATCAATTAGTAGGAGTTGTCTCTAGAAAAGATCTATTAAAAATAGCTATTGGAAAGACAGATATAGACAAAATTCCTATTAATGTTATTATGACTAGAATGCCTAACATCATATATGTTGAAGAAAATGACAGTGTTTTGGATAGTGTTAAAAAACTTATTGCTCACCAGATTGATTCTTTACCAGTTGTAAGAGTTGAAGAGAAAAATGGAATTAAATTTTTAAAAATTGTAGGACGTTTAACAAAAACAAACATTACAAAGTTATTTATGGAATTTTTATCGAAATAAACCAAGGAGGCTAACAATGAAAAGAGTTTACGGTTTTAATGAAGGTGGAAAGGAATTAATAGACATATTAGGTGGAAAAGGTGGAAACTTAGCTGAAATGAAGAGAATAGGACTACCTATACCTGAAGGAATAATTGTTTCAACTACAGCATGTAAAGAGTTTTTTAGAGATGGTAAGAAGATAACTTCAGAACTTGAAAAAGAAATTCTTGAAAAACTTGAATATTTACAAGAAGTAACAGGTAAAAAATTTGAAGGAAATAACCCTCTTCTTGTATCTGTAAGATCAGGAGCTCCTATATCTATGCCTGGAATGATGGACACTATATTAAACTTAGGACTTAATGATGTTACTGCTGAAAAGATGTCAAAAATATTCAATGACGAGATCTTTGTTCATGAACTTTATACTAGATTTATTCAAATGTTCTCTGAAATAGTTATGGGAATTGAAAAAGAACTTTTCTTCTCATTAAAAGAGAAACTATTTGCTGAAAGAAAAGGTGAACCAAAAATTGATACTTACAAATTAGTTATAAAAAAATCTAAAGAGCTTTATAAAGAAAAAACTGGATTAAATTTCCCAGAATCTGCAAAAGAGCAGTTATTTATGGCTGTAAATGCTATCTTTAACTCTTGGGAAAATGAAAGAGCTATCCTTTACAGAAAGATAAATGGAATTGATGACTCTATGGGAACTGCTGTAGTTATTCAAGAGATGGTATTTGGTAACCGTAATGATAAATCTGGTACTGGTGTTGCTTTCTCTAGAAACCCTTCTAATGGAGAAAATGAACTATTTGGGGAGTACCTATTAAAAGCTCAAGGTGAAGATATTGTTGCTGGTATTAGAACTCCTGAACCAATAGCTAGACTTCACGAGCAACTTCCTGAAATCTATGATGAGTTTGCTAGACTTGCTAAAGTCCTTGAAAATCACAATAAAGATATGCAAGATATTGAGTTTACAATTGAAGATGGAAAACTATATCTTCTTCAAACTAGAAATGGTAAGAGAAGTCCATATGCTGCTGTTAAAATAGCTGTTGATATGGTACATGAAGGAATCTTATCTAAAGAGGAAGCTATTATGAAAGTTGATCCTAATGTTCTTCCTCAACTTCTTCATGGAAACTTTGACCCTGAAGCTGTTAAAAAAGCTACTTTACTTGGTAAAGGACTTCCAGGTTCTGCAGGAGTTGCAATTGGTAGAGTTATGTTTGCATCTGAAAGAGTTGAAACTAGAGCCCTTGCTATCTTAGTTAGAGAGGAAACATCTCCAGAAGATATTAAAGGAATTAGCCAAGCTCAAGGTATTGTTACTGTTAAAGGTGGAGCTACATCTCATGGAGCTGTTGTTGCTAGAGGAATGGGTAAATGTTGTGTTACTGGTTGTGGAGAGATACAAATCAACGATATTAAGAGAGAGATGTATATCAATGGACACACAGTTAAAGAGGGAGATTTTATCTCTATTAGTGGATACACTGGAGAGATCTTCCTTGGTAAAGTTAAACTTACTGAACCTAAATTTGACGACAATCTAAAAGAGTTTGTATCTTGGTGTAAAGAGATCAAGAGACTTGGAGTTAGAATGAATGCTGATACTCCTGCTGATGCTTTCTTAGGAAAAGGATTTGGAGCTGAAGGAATAGGACTTTGTAGAACTGAACATATGTTCTTCCAAAAGGAAAAAATCTGGACTATTAGAAGTATGATTATGAGTACTAACCCAATTGAAAGAGAGGAAGCTCTTAAAAAGATGTTAGATCTTCAAAGGGAAGATTTCTACAATATCTTTAAAGTTGTTGATGGACAAATTGTAATTATCAGATTACTTGACCCACCTCTACATGAATTTTTACCTAAAGAGGAAAAAGATAAAGAGAAAATGGCAAGTATATTAAATCTTCCATTAATCGAAATAGAAAGAAGAATTAGAAATCTTAAAGATGAAAACCCTATGCTTGGTCACAGAGGATGTAGACTTGCTGTAACTTATCCTGAAATTTACAATACTCAAGCTAGAGGAGTTATTGAAGCTGCACTTCAATGTAAAAGAGAGGGAATCAATGTTAAACCTGAAATTATGATACCTCTTATTATAGGTGTTGGAGAGCTTAAATTTATAAAACAAAATATTACTGCTGAAATTAACAAGGTATTTGAAGAGCAAGGAATGAGTATAGAGTATAAGATCGGTACTATGATGGAAACTCCAAGAGCATGTCTATTAGCTGATGATATAGCTAAAGAAGCTGAATTCTTCTCATTTGGTACTAATGACTTAACTCAAACTACTATGGGACTTTCTAGAGATGACTCAGTTAAATTTATAGATGACTACCATACTCATGGTATCTTCAAACTTGAACCTTTTGCTTCTATTGATGTAAGAGGAGTTGGAAAACTTGTTAAATTAGGTGCTACTTTAGGAAGAGAAGCTAATCCTAATCTTGAAATAGGTATTTGTGGAGAGCATGGTGGAGATCCGAAGAGTATAGATTTCTTTGAAAAAACTGGTCTTGACTATGTAAGTTGCTCACCATTTAGAGTACTTGTTGCTATTGTAGCAGCTGCACAAAGTCATATAAGAAACAAATAAAATAAAAAATAATTTATCATGGGGAGAATTAAATGAGCGAATTAGAAAAAGTTATTGCAGAACAAGAAATTAAATATCTTACTTTACTTTCTGGAAAATTTAAAAATATTGGTGAAACTGCTACTGAGATTATCAACTTGCAAGCAATATTAAACTTACCAAAGGGTACAGAACACTTTCTTAGTGATATCCATGGAGAATATGAAGCTTTTAACCATGTTCTTAAAAATGGATCTGGTGCTGTTCGTCAAAAAATAGATGAAGTTTTTGGTGATGAGCTTAATATTTTTGAGAAAAAAGAGTTAGCAACTGTTATATATTATCCAAAAGAGAAGATAGAGTGGTTAGCTAAAGATCTTAAAAATATGGATAAATGGTATAAAACTATTATCTATCGTCTAATTGAAATTTGTAGTGTTGTATCTTCTAAATATACAAGTTCAAAAGTTAGAAAAGCTATGCCTAAAGATTTCTCATATATTATTCAAGAGATCATATACGAGAGAAAGGAACTGCTAAATAAAAAAGAGTATATAGCTAATATCATTGACACAATTATCTCTATTGGAAGAGCTAAAGAGTTTGTTATGGCAATTTCTAATCTAATTCAAAGACTTATAATTGATAGATTACACATAGTGGGGGATATTTATGATAGGGGACCTAGTCCCCACCTCATTATGGATACTCTTATGAATTATCACGATGTTGATATTCAATGGGGAAACCATGATATTTTGTGGATGGGAGCTGGACTTGGAAGTAAAGGTTGTATAGCTAATGTTATTAGAATATGTGCTAGATATGGTAATAACGATATTTTAGAAGATGCCTATGGAATCAATCTTCTTCCTCTAGCTACTTTTGCTATGGAAAATTATGGTAATGACCCTTGTGAATATTTCCAAAGTAGAGATGGAAAAAGCACTCCATTAAAAGCACAAATTCATAAGGCTATCACTATTATTCAAATGAAAATTGAGGGTAATATTATTGAAAGAAACCCTGATTTTAATATGGAACATAGAAATATGTTTAGAAAAATTGATTTTGACAGAGGAGTTATAACATTAAATGGTAAAGAATATGAGTTAAGAGATAAGAACTTCCCAACTGTTGATAAAAATAATCCTTTAAAACTTACTCGTGAAGAGAGTGAGATAATGGAAAATTTAAGACTTGCCTTTTTAAGAAGTGAGAAACTTCAAAGACATATTAGATTTTTATTTGCTAAAGGAAGCTTGTATTTAAAATGTAACTCTAATCTTCTATATCATGGTTGTATCCCTCTTACAGCTGATGGACAATTAAAAGATATCTATATAAGAGGAGAGCATTTAAAAGGAAAAGCTGCCCTTGATAGAGCTGAAAAACTTTGTAGAGAAGCTTACTTTAATAGAGCTAATAGTGCTGATAGCCCTGAAGATAAGGTTAAAGCTGATTTTGTTTGGTATATGTGGTGTGGTAAAGACTCTCCTCTATTTGGAAAAGATGATATGAAAACTTTTGAACGTTACTTTATAGAAGATAAAGAAACTCATGTGGAAAATAAAAATCCTTACTATAAATTCTGTGATCAAGAGGAAACTTGTGATATGATTCTTAAAGAGTTTAAACTAAATCCTAAAATATCACATATCATAAATGGACATGTTCCTGTTAAAGAGAAAAAAGGAGAATCACCTATTAAAGCAAATGGTAAACTTTATATTATTGATGGTGGTTTCTCTAAAGCTTATCAACCTCAAACTGGTTTAGCTGGATATACTCTAATTTTCAACTCCTATGGTATGAAATTAGTTTCTCATGCTCCTTTTGAATCTGCTGAAAAATCTATAAAAGAGGGTAAAGATATTATATCATCTAGTCGTATAGTTGATGTTAGCCAAAATAGAATAAGAGTTAAAGACACAGATATTGGAAAAGAGTTACAAAACCAAGTTAATGATCTAAAGAAACTACTGAATGCTTATAGAAAAGGTTTAATAAAAAATAGTGAAAATTAATTATTAAAAAAAATTAATATTTTTTTAATCCTAAATTAAAATACAAATGTTATATTACATATGTTATATATAAAAATTTAGGAGGAAAAATGAAAAAGAGATTTGGAATTTTAGCAATTGCAGCACTTTTAAGCTCTGGAGCTTATGCAGCATCGATAGATCATATTCAAACATATACACCTGAGTATTTAGGAAACCAATCACAAAATGGTATGATAAATAAATCATCTGTTTACTATAACCCAGCTGGACTTGTTCACTTAGATAATGGAACTTACTTCCATATTGGGGCTCAACTAGCTGTTGGACATGAAAAAATGAACTACAATGAAAAAGAGTATAAAGCAGATCTATTACAATATATCCCAACTTTAGCTCTATATAGCGTAAGAGATGAGAGAACTATATTCTGGACATTTGGAGGACTTGGTGGAGGTGGAGACCTTGAATATAAAGATGGTGTTGCTGGAACTGCAGTAGTACCTGATATATTAAATGGGACTCTTCTTGGAAAACTTACTACTTTTAAAGATAATGGTTCTTCTGCTGAAGGAAAAAGTCTTTATGGACAAACTACTATAGGTAGAGCTTGGAAAGTTAATGATAAACTATCTATGTCTATTGCTGGTAGAGCAGTATTGGGAATGAAAAAATTAAAAGGAAATATTGATATTGATTCTAGTAACCCTTTAGTTAAAGATATACATGCTGATATAGATGTTGATAGAACAGCTTGGGGATTAGGAGCTCAAATTGGATTTAACTATAAGGCAACTGATAGATTAAATCTTGCTATGAGATATGATTCTAGAGTTAAATTAAATTTTAAAGCTAGTGGAGATGAAAAGAAAGCTAGATTAGAAACTAATATTCCTAATTTACCATTTTTAGGAGAAGTTGGATTTAGTGATTTCTATCCTGAATATACACCTGGAACAAAAACTAGAAGAGATCTGCCAGCTATATTAGCATTGGGAGCTTCATATAAGGTAACAGATAGATGGACAACTGCTATATCTGGAAACTACTATTTTAATAAAGATGCTAAAATGGATAAAGTAGCTAAAAAAGTTTCTCTTGCTGGAGGACAAATAAATTTAAAAGGATTAGAACCAGAATATGATAATGGTTGGGAAATAGCTCTTGGAAATGAGTATAAACTTAATGAAAAATGGACTCTACTTGGAAGTGTAAACTATGCTCATACTGGTGCTAAAGTAAGTTCATATGATGATATAGAGTTTGCACTAAACTCAATTACAGTTGGAGCAGGAGTTAAATATGCTCCTACAGATTGTGATGAATGGGTATTTACAATGTGTCACTTCTTCTATGATCAAGAATCTGGACATTATAATGAAAAATATGCACATTATCCAACTGTTGCTAACCCAGAATATGATAAAAGTATCACTGCATTTGGTTTAGCTTATACAAAAAAATTCTAATTTTAACTATATAGAGGAGGAGAAGATTGCCTAAAAAAGCTATTTTTACTAAAGAACAGATTTTTAAGAAGGCCTTTGAGGTTTTTAAGCAAAATGGATTAGAAGCTATAACTGCTAGAAATTTAGCTAAATCGCTGAATTGTTCTCCAGCTCCAATATATAGTTTCTACACTTCATTAGAAATATTAAAAAAAGATCTTATTAATCAAGCTAAATCTATATTTATGGAGTATGTTAAAGAATCAAGTACAGAGTATATATTTCTTAATATAGGAATAGGAATTTGTAAATTTGCTAGAGAGGAAAAACAACTTTTCCATACAATATTCCTAAAAGATAGCTCTTATAGTAGCCTTGTAAGAGAGTTTAGAGATCTAATAAAAGTAGAGATGTCTAAAGATAGTAGATTTGACAAATTAGATGAAGAGTTTAAAACTGAACTTTTCCTTGATTGCTGGATGTATGCTCATGGTTTCTCAACTTTAATAGCTACAAACTACTTTAAAGATGTTTCAGATAGTTTTATTCAAAAAAGACTTGTATCTGGAGCAGCTACTATGATGTATAAGAGGCTTGAAGAGTATAATAAATAAGTATGTGAATAAGCTGGTAAATCATTAATTTGATTTATTAGCTTATTTTTTTATTACTAAAATATAATTTAGCTAACTAAGCTCAGTTATCTAGCGCATCGCTAGGTTTTGACAAAGTACCTTTGTTATTTGTGAGTATTATCCAAGCTAAGTTATCAAAACTTATATTTTAAATATCAGCTAAATTCCATGTCAAAGAATAAAGAGAGAGTAATACTCATCTGACTAAAATTCCGAAACTCGACTTCGTCTCAAACACGTCAGAATTTTTAGCATCAGATTTCGTAACTCTCTCTAATATTCTTCTCCAAATTCCATTTTAGCTGATATTTGGAAAAGAAAAAATATATTATAGTTTAGTAATTTAAATTTATAAAAATAAAAAAGATTGTTAAAAGTGATTTTAGCTCAACTTATAACAATCTTTTTCTAACTTTATTTCATTGAAAATAGAATCTTATCTCCTGCTTTTAAAATTACATCTCCTCTAGGTGTAATATCCTCATCTCCTCTACGAATAGAGATTATGTGCATACTTTTAGGAAGATTTAACTCTCTTATCTCTTTATTAATATATTCAGATTTTCTATCCAAATATAATTTTTTTAATGAAAGCTCTTCTAATTCTTCTAAATCAATAGTATCAGCATCTGCTTCACTAACAGGATCTAAAAGTCCCAAATATTTAGCCAGTGGTTTTAATGTCATTCCTTGAATCATTACAGAGAAAACAACCATATAGAAAACCATATTAAATATTACTTGTGAATTGTCTATCCCTGCTGTTATTGCATTAGTTGAAAAAATAATTGGAACTGCTCCTTTTAAACCTGCCCAAGACATAAAAAACTTTTCTTTCTTTGTATACTTAAAAGGTGACATTAGAGCAAATACAACTGCCATACGAGCAACTATTGTTATCATAATTGCTAATATACTTCCTCTTATTACAACTGTTTTTAACTGACTTGGGAACACCAACAATCCTAGAATAATAAACATTGTTATCTGCATCAACCAAGATGCTACTCTCATATTTTTTATGCAGTTCATTCTAAAATCAAAGTGCTCATTTCCTACTAATATTCCCATTAAATAGATAGCTAAAAATCCATTTCCACCTATGAGATTAGTTCCTGCAAAGCATATAAATAACATTGCTATTAAATGAATTGTCAAAAACTCTTCTCTCTCTATTTTCAGTATTTTTCCCAATGGTAATGATATCTTCCCAAAAATAATTCCCATTAAAGCACCAAATATAATCTGTCTAAATAAAAATATTACTCCCCAAAATATACTTGTCTTTTCTCCTGCTCCAAACATTGATAATATAAAAAGAATCAGAGCATATGCCATAGGGTCATTACTTCCAGACTCTATCTCTATTACTGTACGTATTTTCTTTTTAAGATTTGAACCACCAAGCATGGATATAACTGCTGCTGCATCTGTTGAAGAAACTATTGCTCCAAATAAGAGAGATTCTTTTAAGTTTAAGCTAGTGAGAACATAGGCTATGAGAGCAGCTAACATAGCTGTAAAAAATACCCCTGCTGTTGCCAATATTCCACTTGGATAAAGTGCCATTGTTGCATCAGATTTCTTTGTTTCAAGTGCCCCAGCAAATAGAATAAACAATAATGCAACATTTCCTATATCCTGAGTAATTTTGGCATCATCAAAATAAATTCCACCAATTCCTTCAGAACCTGATGCAATTCCTATAAAAAGGAAGAGTATCAACAATGGAACTTGCACTTTTTTTGTTACTCTAATTGAAAGAAGACTTATTAATAATAAAATTCCACATGTTAAAATTTTGTAATCCATCTGTGACTCCTTTCAAAAATGTTATATATCTCATTTTACAATATATATATAAAATATACAATCTTATTTTCTTTCATATATATTTTTCTTTTGAAAGAGTCCTATTTATAAATATTTTATCTAGTTTTAAACATATATTTGAAACTAATAGCACAAATTATACTTGGAAGAATCCATGCTAAACCAAAACTGTTTAATGGAAGACTTCTGTATATAATAGTTAAAATTTCACTTGTATTTATTGATAAAACTTGTGCCATTTCATAAGCTCCAACTAAGCTTGCTCCTACTACTGCCCCTACATAAATTGAGTTTGTTTTAATTTTATTCTTAAAGAAGTTTAAAATAATTAAAACAATAGCTATTGGATAGATTAAAGTTAAAATAGGTGCTGAAATTTTTACTATTATATCTACTCCAAAACCTGCAAAGATAAAACTAATAATTGTAGTTACAATTACAACTTTTTCATATGTAGTATTTAGTAACTTACTAAAATAATCTCCAACTGTTGCTGTAAGCCCTATTGCTGTTGTTAAACAAGCTCCAGTTACACAAATTCCTAAAATTAGATTTCCTGATTTTCCTAACATTCTATCAACTATCTCATTTAAAAGTTGTGTAGTCTTAGCTCCTTGGAATATTCCATTAGAAGTAGCACCAATATATAACAGTCCACCATATACCACTGCTAATCCACAAACTGCTATTATACTTGAGCTGCTTAAAAATTTCATTTCTTGTTTTACAGTCAAATTTCTTCCATTTCTAATAGCTTTTATTATGATACTAGAGAATACAATAGCTCCCAATGTATCCATTGTTTGATAACCATTATAGAATCCATATTTAAAAGGGTTAGTCATTGTTTCAACTACAACTAGCTCTCCTAATGGGAAAAATACCCCTTTTACTATTATTATTGCAAGAATTATTATTAAAATAGGTGTTAATACCTTTCCTACTCTCTCAATTACAGCATTTGCTCTTATTGAAAACATAAGTACTACTGCAAAATAGATAAAAAGGAATATATATTTAAACATATCCACATCTGCTCCATTAGTGTGTGGTAAAACTGCCATTTCATAAGCAGTTGCCCCAGTTCTTGGAAGAGCTAGAAACGGACCTATTGCCAATATTAAAACTACATTAAATACCTTACTAAATTTAGGTGATACTCTATTAGCAAAATCATCTAAATCTTTACCTGCATATGCTGCTGAAATAATTGCTAAAAGTGGAACTCCTATTCCTGTTATAAAAAATCCTAATGTAGCTGCTTTCCACATCTCTCCAACATCAAATCCCACTTTAGGTGGAAATATTAGATTTCCTGCTCCAAATAGCATTGCAAACAATGCAAATCCTGTTAAAATAATATCTTTTTTTCTGTAAATTTTAATCACTCCAATCTAAAAATCTTTATAACATAAAAATAGTATGACTCTAAAAAATAACTGAGTCATACTATTTCACGACTTACTAAAATTATCTTTTACTTTTTCTTAATAAAACTAAAAATTATTCCTACAACAATACTAGGAATCAACCAAGCAAATCCTATACTTGAAAGAGGCAGAGAGTTATATAAAAGTTTCATACTCTCTGGAAGAGAAACTAGTCCAGAAAGTGTTTCATAACCACTTACTATTCCTGCTCCTATAACTGCTCCTGTAAATGTATTGTCATTTTTTATATGATCCTTAAAAAAGTTAAGGGCTATTAAAACTATTGATATAGGATAGATAAATACTAAAATAGGTACTGCTAATTTTACTATCATATCTACTCCAAAACTTGCAAATATAAAGCTTATCACCACAGTAAATAAAACTATCTTCTCATAAGAGATTTTTAATAGATTACTAAAATAGTCTCCAACTGTTGCTGTAAGCCCTATTGCTGTTGTTAAACAAGCTCCAGCTACACATATCCCTAATATCAATTTTCCTGCATTCCCTAGCAGTAAAATTACCATTGAAGATAATAGCTCTATATTTCCCTTTCCACCAGCTACAATATCTGTTGCAGTTGCTCCAATATAAACTAATCCACCATATACAATAGCTAATCCACCTATTGCTATAACACTAGTTTGTAAAAGGAATGAAAGCTCCTGTTTCTTAGTTAATGCTTTATCTTTTCTAATAGATTTTAAAATTATCTCTGAGAAAACAATAGCTGCTAGTGTATCCATTGTTTGATACCCTGTAAGAAAACCATATTTAAAAGTTTCTGCTTTATGCAGATCACTTGGAATTCCAATTGGTGAAAAAATACCTTTAAATATTATTATAGCTAATACTATTAATAATATTGGTGTTAAAATAGCTCCTACCCTATCTATTACCTTACTTGATTTTAAAGAAAATAGAATAGTTATAAGGAAAAATACTCCTAAGAATATAAATTTATACATGCTGTAATTTTCACTGCTTTGTGGTACTATCATTTCAAAGGCTGTCGCCCCTGTTCTTGGCAGTGCTAAAAGTGGTCCTATTGCTAAAATTAAAGCTATATTAAATACTTTACTAAATTTAGCCGAAACTCTAACTGCAAAACTATCTAAATCTTTTCCTGCCACTGCTGCTGCAATTATTGCCATTAATGGAAAGCCTGCTCCTGTAAGAATAAACCCTGTTGCTGCTGTCAGCCAATTTTGCCCAGTTTCAAATCCTACAGCAGGGGGAAATATCAAATTTCCTGCTCCAAAAAGCATCGCAAATAATGCAAATCCTGTAAGTATAACTTCTCTTTTTTTATACATTATTCCCTTTCCTCCTATATTTTTTCTTTTTTATTTTCTGATTGCTTCCTCTAACTAATTAATATACCAATTAAAATTATAACAAGATTTTTATTCTATGTCAATATAATAATATTATAG
>UQQO01000061.1 GCA_900543175.1 uncultured Fusobacterium sp. | reverse complement strand
CATTTTTACTAAATAACCATCTATATCATCTCTTGAATGAAAAATATAAACACTCTTTTCATTTTTGTATCTATCAAGTAGTTCATATACAAATGGCAATTCATTTTTTAGATAAACTCCAAACTATCTCTTTTACTTTTCAATAGCTTTACAACTTTCTCTCTCTATAATAGTGTGTGGAACAATTATCTTAGTGGCTACCATCTCTTTATTTTGAACATATTTTATAATTTGAGCAGCTGACTCCTCTCCCAATTGATAGTTGTTAATATCAACACAAGTCAACTGAGGTTTTGTCAATTTCGATAAAAGAGAGTTGTTAAAAGAGATTATAGATATATCCTCAGGAACCTTTATCCCTATATCATTAAATATCTTCTCAAGAGTAAGAGCAACAATATCATCAATTGCCACTATTGCAGTTGGAGCATCTTCACTTGTGAAAATCTTCTTTATCTCCTCAATATCCCTTTCATTATTAAGATCTTTATATATGCACCATCTCTCCTCATAAGGCAGATTATTACCAATCAATGAAGAGATATACCCAGTTTGTCTATCTTGAATAAAAATTCTATTTTCCCTATCACATACAAAGGCTATCTTCTTATGTCCAAGGTTTATAAGGTAATCTGTTGCATCTTTCCCAGCAGTAATATTATCATTGTCAATATAGATTGTACTATTTATATTACTTGAAGGTTTACCAATCATAACATAACTCAAAGAGTGGCTATTTAGATACTCAACAACAGGATCCTTCACTTTGGAGTAAAGAAGTATAAACCCATCTACCTTTCCCGCTTTTACAATGGAATCTATAAAGGTGATCATTTTTTCCTCACTATTTTCTGAAATAATAGTATTCATATACTTATACTTATTACAATATTGGCATATTCCATGAATAACCTCTAAGAAAAAACTATTTTCATATATATCATTCTCTTGAATAGGAAGTATCAACCCTATTGTTTTTGAACTTTTTCCAGCTAAATTACTTGCTTGAAAATTTGGCTCATAACCTAATTCCATCATAGCTTTCTTAACTTTTAATTTTGTCTTTTCACTTATTGCTGGATGATTGCTACAAGTTCTTGAAACAGTAGATGGAGAAACTCCTGCAAGTTTTGCTACATCTTTTATTGTTACACTCATTTTTTTCCCCTTATATAAAATTTGTATATTTAATTTTACATAGAATTATACAACAAGTCAACACAAAAATTTCCTATTTATGCAAATAACAATCATCACTATTTTTAACTCAAAATATAAAAATATTAATTTAATACACTATGAATTAAAATAAAAAATATTTTTTGATAAAAAAACATTTGATTTTTGTTGAAATATAATATATAATAAAAACAAATTTAAGCAAACGATTGCATAAATTTGCAAACATAGGAGGAGAGAAAAAATGGGAAAGAAAAATATTATTAATTTTGACCTTTTACAAAAATTAGGAAAGGTTTTAATGGTAGTTATTGCTGTAATGCCAGCAGCTGGTTTAATGATTAGTTTAGGTAAACTGATTCAAATCTCAAGTGAAGATATATTTTTTCTTCTAAAAATTGGAAGTATTATGGAGAGCATCGGTTGGGGAATTATTACAAATCTTCATATACTATTTGCTGTGGCAATTGGAGGATCATGGGCTAAAGAGCGTGCTGGGGGAGCTTTTGCTGCAATAATAGCCTTTATTCTTATCAATGTTATAACTGGGGCAATTTTTGGTGTAACTCCACAGATGCTTCAAGACCCTAATGCTGTAACTCATACTTTATTTGGTAAGGAGATTCCAGTGGCTGGGTATTTTACCTCTGTACTTGGGGCTACTGCTCTTAACATGGGGGTATTTGTAGGGATTATTGCTGGTTTTGTTGGAGGAACTATCTACAATAAATATTACAATTATAGAAAACTTCCACCTTCATTGGAGTTCTTCAACGGAAAGAGATTTGTACCTATGGTTGTAATTCTTTGGTCAGTGATTGTATCTATAATTCTTGCTTTTGTGTGGCCAGTTATCCAAGGGGGAATCAATAGTTTTGGAATTTGGATAGCTAACTCTTCTACAACATCACCTGTTCTTGCACCATTTGTATATGGAACTTTAGAGCGTCTACTTATACCTTTTGGACTTCACCATATGCTTACTATCCCAATGAACTATACAGCATTTGGAGGAACATACACTATTTTGACTGGAATCAACAGTGGAAGTAAGGTTTTTGGACAAGATCCTCTTTGGCTTGCTTGGGTAACAGATCTTGTAAACTTAAAAACTTTAGGAGATATGGAGCAATATAACAATCTTTTAACAACAATTACTCCTGCTCGTTTTAAAGTTGGGCAAATGATAGGTTCTAGTGGACTTCTTATAGGTATCACAGTTGCAATGTATAAAAATACTGACAATGATAAAAAAGCTAAATATAAATCTATGTTTATTTCAACAATAATAGCTGTTCTTTTAACTGGGGTTACTGAGCCACTAGAATTTATGTTTATGTTTGCTGCTTTTCCACTATATGTAATCTATGCAATTCTACAAGGTTTAGCCTTTGCATCAGCAGGAGTGGTTAATCTTCGTTTACACTCTTTTGGAAATCTTGAGTTTCTTACACGTATTCCAATGTCTGTAAAAGCTGGACTTACTGGAGATATTATAAACTTTATAGTAGCAATTATCATATTCTTTATCATTGGGTATTTAGTGGCTAACTTTATGATAAAAAAATTCAACTATGCAACTATTGGAAGACTTGGAAACTATATTGAAGAGGAAAATAATGAGGATACAATAAAAACTTCTGTTTCAAAAGATACACAAGCTACTAGAATAATCACTCTTTTAGGTGAAAAAGAAAATATTATTGATGTTGATGCTTGTATGACAAGACTTCGTGTAACAGTAAAGGATATGGGAAAAGTTGCTGATTTAGAGGAGTGGAAAAAAGAGGGAGCATTGGGACTAATGAAAAAAGATAATGGTGTACAAGCTGTTTATGGTCCTAAAGCTGATGTTATTAAATCAGATATTTTAGATATATTATAGGAGGTAAAGATGAAACTGTTAACTTGCAATTCACATAGTATTATTGAAAAAGATTATGATAATAAGTTGAAATATTTTGCTCAATGGATATTGGACAATGATTATGATGTGATAGCTGTACAAGAATCTAATCAAACCCACGATGCAAAGGCTGTGGTTTCATTAGAAAACTGCAATTATATCTCTAGTAATGAAAATATAGTTATAAAAGAGGATAATCATATTTTTAACTTAATTAAATATCTCAATGAAAAGGGGCAAAAATACTATTGGACATGGACACCTATTAAGATAGGATATGGGATTTTTGATGAGGGAATAGGAGTTTTATCAAAATATAAGCCATTGGAGATAAAGGAGTTTTACCTTTCAAATAGCAAAGCTTATGATAACTATAAAGTTAGAAAGGCTATTGGAATAAAAGTAAATATTGATGGTAAGGATAAATGGTTTTACTCAGTTCATGCTGGTTGGTGGAATGACTTAGAAGAGCCTTTTAAAATGCAACTATCAAAATTAAACAAACGTTTTCTTTTTGAAAAAGATGAAGTATATCTTATGGGGGATTTTAACAACCCAGCTGATATTGAGGATGAAGGTTATACAGCTCTTCTTCAATCTGGTTGGCACGATACTTACAGATTGGCAGATAAAAAAGATAATGGGATAACAGTATCTGGTTTAATCGATGGTTGGAGAGAGCATAAAATAGATTCTATGAGAATAGATCTTATATTAAAAAATAAAAATACACCTGTAAAAGAGTCTAAAGTTGTCTTTAATAATCTAAATGGAAAACAGATATCAGATCATTTTGCAGTTGAAATAATAGAATAGGTGGTATATATATGAAAAAATTAGATAAAAGAGGAAGTGGAATCTTACTTCATATCTCTTCACTTCCTTCAAACTACGGAATAGGAACTTTTGGAGAAGAGGCATATAGATTTGCTGATTTTTTAAAAGAATCTGGACAAAGTTATTGGCAAATACTTCCATTGGGACAAACAAGTTTTGGTGATTCCCCTTATCAATCATTCTCTATAAATGCTGGAAACCCTTACTTTATAGATTTAGATCTACTTGCTAAAGATGGACTACTAAAGAAAGAGGATTATATCTCTCTTAACTGGGGAGATAACTCTACTCAAGTTGACTATGGACTTTTATACAACACACGTTATGAGGTTCTAAAGAAAGCTTTTGAAAACTTTAACTTAAATGATATTAACTACAAAGAGTTCTTAAAAAAAGAGAGAGACTGGCTAGATGACTACGCTATATTTATGACAATGAAAAGAAGAAACAGCAACTCATCTTGGGATACTTGGGATATTGAATTTAAAACAAGAGATAAGAAAACTTTGGCTAATTTTATAAAAGAAAACTCTGCTGATATTGATTTTTGGAGATTTATACAATATAAATTCTACGAACAATGGAACAATCTAAAAGATTATGTAAACAACTTAGGAATAGATATAATAGGAGATGTACCTATATATGTTGCCTATGACAGTGTAGATGTTTGGAAAAACCCAGAATTTTTCCAATTAGATGAGAATTTAGAGATGGTTTCAGTAGCTGGATGCCCACCAGATGGATTCTCAGCAGATGGGCAACTTTGGGGAAACCCTCTATATAACTGGGAATATATGGAGAAAACAAAATACAAATGGTGGATAAATCGTCTTGAATCTGCTATCTCTCTTTATAATATAGTTAGAATGGACCACTTTAGAGGTTTTGAAAGTTACTATTCTATTCCAGCAAAAGATAAAACAGCTGTCAATGGACATTGGGAAAAAGGTCCCGGAATGAAACTTTTCAATGCTGTTAAAAAGAAGCTTGGAGATCTTGATATAATAGCTGAAGATTTGGGATTTGTTACTGATGAGGTTGCTGAACTTCTTAAAGATAGTGGTTTCCCGGGAATGAAACTTTTAGAGTTTGCCTTTGATTCAAGAGAGGGTGGAGACTATTTACCTCATAATTACACTCAAAATAGTGTGGGGTATATTGGTACTCATGATAATGATACTGCTGTTGGTTGGCTTGTAAACTCAAAAACTGAGGATATTGAGTATATGAGAATGTATCTTGATATCTACACTTTTGATGATAAAGCTACTGCTTGGAAAATGATAGATAGAATTATGAGTAGTGTATGCAACACAGTAATAATTCAAATGCAAGATTATTTAGGGCTAGGTTCTGAATCAAGAATGAATACACCATCTGCTTTAGGTTCAAACTGGAGCTGGAGAATGAAGAAAGAGGATATCAATTCAGAGTTAGCTAAGGGAATAATACATGTAACTGGATTGTATAAGAGAATGGAAATTTAATTAAACTTAAAGTAAAATATTTGAAAACTTTTAATTACTGCATCTAATTACTGCATCTAAAATCTTAAAAATTGAGATTGAAGATGCAGTTTTTATTTAAAAAAACAGCCCCAGCACTAAATACTGGAGCTATTTCAATCACTATTTAACTATATAATTATTTACATTGTTATAGCAGATATTCTCTACCATTTTTCCAAGTCTTTCTATATTGTTAGGAAGTTCTCCTCTTTCAACCCAATCCCCTAAAAGATTGCAAAGTATTCTTCTAAAATACTCATGTCTTGTATATGATAGGAAACTTCTTGAATCTGTTAACATTCCTACAAATCTTGATAGTAATCCAAGGTTTGCTAAAGCTGTCATCTGTCTAGTCATTCCATCTTTTTGATCTAGGAACCACCAACCTGAACCAAATTGAATTTTTCCTGGAGTTTTTCCATCTTGGAAACATCCAATTAATGTTCCTATTGCCTCATTATCTCTAGGGTTTAAGTTGTAAATTATTGTTTTTGGTAATTCATCTGTTGTATCAAGAGTATCTAGTAATTTTGATAATGCTCTTAGGAATAATTCATCATCTATTGCATCATAACCAGTATCTGCCCCAAGCTTATTGAACATTCTTGTTGAGTTGTTTCTGATACATCCCACATGAATTTGCATAACCCATTTTCTCTTTGCATACTCTTTTCCTAAGAATATCATTACATAAGTTTTAAATTGTTTAACCTCTTTTTCAGTTAACTCTTCTCCAGCTAATTTTTTTAATAGGATAGCATTTACTTCCTCTTTTGTTCCCTTTTCAAAAACAACAGGGTCAAGAGCGTGGTCAGATATTCTACAACCAACTTGGTGAAAAAACTCTATTCTACCTTCAAGAGCTGAAGTATATTTATCTATGCTGTCAATTTTCTCTCCATAGATCTCTTCTAATCTGTTAAACCAAGGGATAAACTCATCTTTTTCAATTCTTATTCCTTTATCTGGTCTAAATGCTGGATTTACAACAACGTCAAATGATTTATCTTCTTTTAAAGCTATATGATATTCTAGTGAATCAATAGGGTCATCTGTTGTGCATAGAGTTTTTACATTTGACATTTTTATTAACTCTCTAGCTGTAAATTTGTCAGTAGCTAGTTTTTCATTAGTTAAGTTCCAAACTTCCTCAGCAGTTTCTTTAGAAAGAACTAAATCAATTCCGAAAAATCTTTTTAATTCAAGGTGTGTCCAATGGAAAAGTGGGTTTCCATAGCACTCATCAATAGTTTCAGCCCATTTCATAAATTTTTCTTTATCATCAGCATCTCCAGTGATATATCTTTCATCTACACCATTAGATCTCATTGCTCTCCATTTGTAATGATCTCCACCTAACCACACTTTAGTGATATTCTTATATTTTTTATTTTCATATATCTCTTTTGGGTTTAGGTGACAGTGGAAGTCATAAATAGGCATATTTTTAGCATAGTTATGGTATAAAGTTTTAGCAGTGTCTGTCATTAATAAAAAATCATCACACATAAATTCTCTCATTTTTAAAATCATCTCCATTAAAATTTACAATTAAATTAATCCAAATAGTTTTGGCAATACTAAACTAATAGCTGGAATATACGTTACAAGTAGAAGTCCAACTAACATTACAACAAAGTAAGGTAAAATTGTTTTGATAATATCCTCTATTTTTAAATCAGCTATTGCACAACCTAAGAATAGAGCATTTCCAACTGGTGGAGTACAAAGTCCGATACATAAGTTATATACCATTACAATTCCAAAATGTACTGGGTGCATTCCTAACTTTGTAACTACTGGTAAAAATATAGGTGTAAATATTAGAACAGCTGGTGTCATATCCATAAATGTTCCAACTATTAATAGTAGAATATTGATTATTAATAGAATTACATATTTATTATCTGAAATTCCTAATAGAACTTTAGTTATATATTGTGGAATTTGTGAATAAGCTAATGCCCAAGACATAATACTTGATGCAGCCATTAGGAACATTATTATTCCTGTCATCTTAATAGTGTCATCTAATATTTTTTTCATTACAGCTTTATTTAGATTTCTATATATTAAAGATAAAACTAATGTATAGATAACTGCTATTCCTGATCCTTCAGTAGCTGTGAACACCCCTTTAATAATTCCACCAATAACTATAATTATTAGTAATAAACTTGGTAGTGCATCTAAAGTAATCTTAATAGCCTCTGATAAAGATTGTTTCTTTTCAACTGGATAGTTATTCTTTTTTGCAAACATATAAGCAAGAATCATTATACCTAATCCCATTACTACTCCTGGAAGGTATCCAGCTATAAACAATGCCCCTATTGAAGTTCCTCCACTTACTAGAGCAAAAACTATAAGTACATTACTAGGTGGTATTAAAAGTCCTGTTGGACATGATGTAATATTTACTGCTGCACAATATTTAGGATCATATCCCTCTTTCTTTTGTAGAGGATAGATAGTTCCTCCAATAGCTGCCTCAGCTGCAACTGCTGAACCAGAGATAGCACCAAATAACATATTTCCTAAGATATTAACTTGAGCAAGTGACCCTGGTAATCTTCCTCCTAAAAGTTTAGCAAAGTTTACAAGTTTAATTGCTATTCCACCATTGTTCATTATATTTCCTGATAAAATAAAGAATGGAATTGCCAATAGTGCAAAGTTATCTAAACCTGTTATCATCTTTTGTGCTGATGCAATTACTGTCATATCAAAAGGAAGTGAAAATAGTAGAGCTATAAATGATGATAGCCCAATTCCTAAAGATACTTGAAGTCCCAATGCTAGAAAGATAAAGAAACTTATAAACAGTACTATTGCAACTACTCCTATACTAGCTCCCATTATTTAACACTCTCCTTTGCTTTTAATTCATCTGCTACATATCCAATTAGATAAAGAACATTTACTATTCCTGTAATAGGTAAAATTAGATATACATATCCCATAGGTATGTTTAATACTGGTGAATATTGTTGCATTGTATTTAGAGTAAGTAGAGTTCCTCCCCCTACCATAACACAAGCTACAAATACTATTCCTAATATAGGAAGTATTATTTTTATCAATCTAACTGTTGATGCAGATAAAAGAGTATGAAGGTAATCCATAGATAGATGCCCCTTTGCTCCAAAAGCATATGTTGCTCCTAACATTCCTATCCACATTAACAGAAATCTTGCAAGCTCATCAGTAAAGATACTTGGACTATTAAATACATATCTTGAGATAACTTGCCAAGCTACTGTAAAAACTAAGATTGTAAGAAATACTGTTCCAGCTATAAAAATTAATCTATTTATAAACTCTTTTAATTTTTCCATCTGATTCTCCTCCTAGTATTTAAACTCTTTAATTCTTTCTACATATGTTTTGATTAATGGATCTTTCATTACATCATTGTAAAGAGGTTGAACTTTTTCAACAAATTCATTTTGATCAACTTCAAAGAATTGAACTCCTTGTGCTTTTAATGAATCTACTAACTTATCCTCTGTTTCAAACCAAATCTTATTTTGGTAATCAAATGAGTTTAATGCAGCTTGTTTAATTATTTTTTGTTCATCTTCACTTAATTTATTCCAAGCTTTTGTATTCATAATCATAACATCTGGAGAAATTGAGTGAGCATCAAATGTGAAATATGGTGCAACTTCATAGTGTTTTGATTCAGCATAAGAGATTAAGTTGTTCTCTGCTCCATCTACAACCCCTTGTTGTAATGCTGTATATATCTCTCCAAAACTTAGAGGTGATGGACTTCCTCCCAATAGCTCTGTCATCTTTACCATTGTTTTACTTGTTTGAACTCTAATTTTCATTCCATTTAAGTCAGCAACTGATTTTACTGGCTTTTTAGTATACATATTTCTAGTTCCTGAGTTGTAGAATGTAAGACCTATAAACCCTCTATCTATTGTTGCATTTAAAATATCTTCCCCAATATCAGATTTTAAAACTGCTAAGTTTTGATGAATATCTTTAAATAAATATGGTAGTGATAAAACTGAATACTCTTTAGCAAAACTTTCCATAGGTCCTGCATTTGTTTTAATCATATCAATAGCCCCAGCTTGCATAAGCTCAGTTATCTCTCTTTCCCCTCCAAGTTGTCCGTTAGGGAAAATTAAGATCTCTACCTTTCCATCTGTCTTATCCTTTACCTCTTTAGCAAACTCAACCATTGCCAAATGAACTGGATGTCCCTCTGTAAGTGCATGTGCTAATTTCAATTTCTTTACTGAATCACTGTTATTTCCACACCCTGTGAAAAGTAACATTAGAATTGTTAAAATTCCAAATATTTTCTTCATCAATATCCTCCTAATTTTTTATAATGTTACCCCTGATTTAAATATTGCTATCTCTTGGAATCTATTTTTCTCATTATTAGTTTTTTCTCCATTTATTACTGAAACTATATAATCTATAAATTCCTTTGTTATTTCTTCAAAGCTCATGTTTTCAGTTACTATTCTTCCAGCATTAAAATCTATCCATTTTCTCTTTTTCTCATACAATTGTGTATTTGTTGAGATCTTTACTGTTGGAACATATCCACCATATGGATTTCCTCTTCCTGTTGTAAATAGTACTAAGTGACATTTTGCTGCTGCAAGAGCTGTTGTAGCTACTAAGTCATTTCCCGGAGCACTTAAAAGGTTAAGTCCTTTCTCCTTTAAAACCTCTCCATATTTTAACACATCTATAACCTTTGATGTTCCTGATTTTTGAGTACATCCTAAAGATTTATCCTCTAGTGTTGTAATTCCACCTTTCTTATTTCCAGGTGATGGGTTTTCATATATCTCTTGTCCATTTTTGATAAAGTACTCTTTAAAATCATTTATCATATGAACACATTTTTCAAATGTTTCCTCATCTTTACATCTTTCCATCAAAAGAGTTTCAGCACCAAACATCTCTGGCACCTCTGTTAAAACAGTTGTTCCTCCCAATGCGATTATATAATCTGAAAAATATCCTAACATAGGGTTAGCTGTGATTCCTGAAAGTCCATCTGAACCTCCACACTCTAGTCCAAAGTTAATTTCACTGATGCTAACTTCCTCTCTCTTATCGTTTTTCATTTTATTATATAGATCTAAAAGTATATTTTTCCCAGCTTCTATCTCATCATCTACATCTTGAGAGATTAGAAACTTAACTCTTTCACTATCATACTCTCCAAGTGTTCTTTCAAACTCAGCTACTTGGTTATTTTCACAACCTAATCCAAGAACAAGCACTCCCCCTGCATTTGGATGTTTTACTGTATTTTGAAGTATAATTCTTGTATTTACATGATCTTCTCCAAGTTGAGAGCAACCATAGTTGTGAGTAAGTACATTTATATTGTCTATCTCTAACTCTCCAACTTCAGCTAAAAAAGCATCTTTTATTCTTTGAGCAATTCCATTTACACAACCAACTGTTGGAACTATCCAAAGTTCATTTCTTACACCTACATCTCCATTTTTTCTCTTATATACATTTACTTTAATATCTTTTAGATCAAGTTTTCTATCTGTAAATTTAGGAGTGTAGCTATATATGTTAAGATCTTTTAAGTTTGTTTTTGTATTGTGAGTATGTACCCAACTTCCTACTTTTATATCTTCAAGAGCATATCCAATAGGAAGTCCATACTTTACAACATTTTCCCCTTTATTGATATTTTTTATAGCTATCTTATGTCCTCTATTAATATCTTCTAAAAGAGTTATCTTTTCACCTTCTAAATCTATAACTTCATCTTTTTTATAATCTCTCAATGCAATAATTACATTATCACACTCATTGATCTTTATAAATTCCTTCATTTATCTTACCTCTTCTGTTATTTTAACTCTTTTAAAGCCTTTTTAACTCCCTTAGTATCAATTTTTTCTAAGTATGATGTCACTAAATCAGTCATTCCTTCAACTGTATTTAGGTCAATTTCCCAGTGATCTTTCATTCCTAGAACTGTTTCAACAATCTTTCTATAATCTGATGTTTGCCATAGTTCTCTATACATATCTAAGAATTTTTGATCATCTCTTAAATTGATTGAATCTCCATTTTCTCTTACACCTTTGTAGAATCTAATTAAACAAGCTAGAGAGAATAGAAGTCTTTTTGGAAGTTTTCCTGTTCTTTTATATGTTTCTAATACTTGTGGAAGTATTCTTGTTTTGTATTTTGATGTTGAGTTTAAAGCAATATCTATAAGCATATGTTTTACATATGGATTTTTAAATCTGTTAATTACGGCATTTTTAAACTCTATAAGCTCATTTTTATCCATATCTAATGCTGGGATAATCTCTTCATCAATAGCTTTTTCAACAAACTCTCTTAACTCATCATTTTCCATAGTTTCTCTTACTGTATCAATTCCATATAGATATGATACTGGTACCATTGCTGTATGTGCTCCATTTAAGATTCCTACTTTTCTCATCTTATATGGTTTTAAATCATCAACTATAAGGATATTTAATCCTGCATTTTCTAAGTGTAGTTCTTTAGTTAAAATATCTTTAGGTCCTTGAATTACAAATAGATAGAAATACTCACCAGTTACCATAAATTTATCTTCATATCCTAACTCTTTTTCTAGTTCATCTTTTTCAGCTCTTGGATATCCAGTAACAATTCTGTCAACTAATGTAGAACACCATACATTTGATTTTTCCAACCAATTTTTAAATTCTGGTTCTAAGTTCCATAGTTCAACATATTTTAAAACTATTCTTTTTAACTCCTCACCATTGTAATCAATAAGTTCACAAGGCATTAGAATAAATCCTTTGTCCTCTGCTCCATTAAAAGTTTTAAATCTTTCATGTAAAAGTCTAGTTAATTTTGCTGGGTATGTATTTTGAGGTCTATCATCATATCTATCTTTATCGCTAAATACTATTCCAGCCTCTGTTGTATTTGAAACTATAAATCTAATATCTGGGTTGTGAGCAAGTTTTAAATACTCATCAAACTCTTTATATACTGGAATCTCTCTATTGATTGAAGAGATAATTCTATAATCTTTTACAACCTCTCCCTTTTCATTGATTCCTCTAATAATTGAAGTGTATAGTCCATCTTGAATATTTAAAAGAGGTACTGCATCATAGTCAATAGGTCTTACTACTGCAACTCCAGCATTAAGATTTTGCTCTCTGTTTAAAATATCCAATTGCCAATCAAAAAAACATCTTAAAAAATTTCCTTCCCCAAATTGAATTACTCTCTCTGGATATTTAGGTAAATTTAACTC
>UQQO01000060.1 GCA_900543175.1 uncultured Fusobacterium sp. | reverse complement strand
TGGAATTTAGCTGATATTTAAAAGAAATTTAGATAACTTTAATTAACTAATTAACGTAAATAACAAAGGTACTTTGCTGTAACCCTAGCGATGTGCTAGAAAGCTAAGCTTAGCTAGATAAATTATAGTTTAATTATTTCGCTTTATTCCATCTTAAATATCCATTTATAAAGATATCTATATCTCCATCCATAACAGCTTTTATATTTCCAGATTCAGCAGATGTTCTATGGTCTTTCACTAAAGTATAAGGTTGAAAAACATATGATCTTATTTGGTTACCCCAACCAATCTCACTTTGCTCCCCTTGAATTTTCTTCATCTCTTCCTCTTTTTTCTTTAATTCAACCTCTAAAAGTTTTGATTGTAACATCTTCATTGCTGTCTCTCTATTGCTCAATTGAGATCTCTCTCTTTGACAAGTTACAACAATTCCAGTTGGCAGGTGAGTTATTCTAACAGCTGAGTCTGTCATATTAACGTGTTGTCCTCCAGCTCCACTAGCTCTATATGTATCTATTCTCAGTTCTTCAGGTTTTATATTAACCTCAACACTCTCATCAACCTCTGGTACTACTTCCACAGAAGCAAAAGATGTATGTCTTTTCTTATTGGCATCAAAAGGAGAGATTCTTACTAATCTATGAATCCCCTTTTCACTTTTTAAATATCCATAAGCATTATTTCCTTCAACTAAGAAAGTAATTGATTTTATTCCCACACTATCTCCAGGCATAAAATCCATCTCACTTATCTTATATTTTTTATCATTACACCATCTTGAATACATTCTATATAGCATATCTGCCCAGTCACAAGCTTCTGTTCCCCCTGCTCCTGAGTGTATTGTCACAATAGCATTATTAGAGTCATAGTCTCCGTCTAAAAGAAGTCTTGTGTCAAAATGATCTAAATCCTTTCCGAGAGTCTTATGCTTCTCCTCTAACTCCTCTTGAAAATCTTCCTCTCCCATTTCAACAAAATCTATTAAAACTTCCTCTTCTCCAACTTCAGCTTCAAGTTTTTTATACTCTGCAACTATCTCTTTTTCTCCATTCATCTCTTTTATCACAGCTGAACTTTTTCTTTTATCATTCCAAAAGCTCTCTTCCATAGTTTGCTTTTCTAATTCTGCTATCTTAGCCTCTCTCTTTTCTAAGTCAAAGAGACCCCCTAATATCATTTATTGTTTGTTTATACTCTGCAAACTCTCTTTTTATATCTAATATATCCAAGTTAGTTCCTCCCAATACCTATTTTAAATTTAATCTTCTTTTTATCTCATCCATAGTTACCATACTATATATAGTTCCATCTATTGACATATTTGGACCTTTTGCACATCTTCCAAAACATCTTTTTGTAGTAAGTTGAATCTTTCCATCCTTTGAAATTCCCTTTTTATCTATTTCAAGAATCTTAGCAAGTTCATCATAATATCCCTTACCCCAACTTCCACAAGTCATTCCTACACAGATAGCAACCTCTTTAACTTTTTTTTCTACCACTTTATTTCTAAATTTAGGATAAAAATTTATTGTATTCTCAATAGAGATCTCCATAAGTCCTGTTTTTTCTGCTATAAATTTTTGAACTTCCACAGGAATACTATCTAATTTTTCTATTACAAAGTTTAAAATTTTAACATCATCTTTTTTATCTTTTAAACTATTTATATACTCTTCAAGTTCATTATAAAATTCTTTTGTCACCATATTTTATCACTCCTTTTCTATTAATATTACTATTGCAGTAGCATATTCTCTAGAATGTGAAATAGAAATTTCAATTTTTTTCCCTTTCATTATCTCTAAAAGATTATTTTTAAAAACAACAAAAGGTTTTCCTAGTTCATCATTTAGTATCTCAATATCTGTTAAATTAAAATTTCTGACCCCTGTCCCTAAAGCTTTTGATATAGCCTCTTTAGCTGAAAATCTTCCAGCATAGCTAGCTTCAGAGTTCCCCTTTTTACTTATAATCTCAATCTCTTTTTCTGTATAAACACGTTTTAAAAATTTTTCATTTGATATAGCTTTTGCTATTCTTGATATCTCAACAATATCATTTCCTATTCCAAATATCATAATTTAGTCCTTTTGAAAAATATCGATATTTACATCTATTGTTATCTCTAAATTATCTAAACTAAACAATCTATCTACTCCCTCTTTTGGACTTCTCCACTTATATGGAGTCATATCAAAAAGATTTTTTATGCTTTCATTCTCTTTTATGAAAGATTTTCCAATACAATTTACAGTTTCAAGATGTTTAAATATTTTTAGATCCTCTACTGGTGAGTAAAATTCAGTTCTTACTTTATCATATACAACCTCTTTAAGTTCAATCAGATGTTTTTCTCCAGTTGATACAATAATAAGTTTTCCACCTTTTTTTAGAGTTCTCATCTTTTCTTCAGGGATTATTTTTGCAAACATACATATTATATAGTCTAATGATTCATCTTCTAAAGGGATATTTGTAGCACTTGCCACTACCCAATCAATATCTTTATATGTTTTTGCTCCACAAATTATAGCTTCTTTAGATATATCTATACC
Source organism: uncultured Fusobacterium sp. (assembly GCA_900543175.1). Taxonomy (GTDB): domain Bacteria; phylum Fusobacteriota; class Fusobacteriia; order Fusobacteriales; family Fusobacteriaceae; genus Fusobacterium_A. The sequence continues at coordinate 10,202 of UQQO01000060.1, read as the reverse complement.
TGTAATATTGCTTTCAATACCATTTTCATCAAGGAATTTTTTCAGTCTACCAGTGTAGTATCCCTCACCACAACCTATGTCCAATATCTCTAAACTATTTGAATCTCTCAATTTAAAAACTATATTATTAACATTATTAGAGATAATCTTATAGTAATCTTTCTCTAAAAATCTCTTTCTACTTAATACCATCTCTTTATCATCACCAGGTGTCTTACTGTGTTTTTGATTTGAAAGCAAAAGATTCAGATACCCTTGTTTAGCCATATCAAAACAGTGATTATTTATACACTTATATGTTTTATTCTCTCTTACTAATTTTTCCTTACATACAGGACAAATTTTCATATTTTTCTCCTATTCCATTCCATAAGCTTTTCTTGTATTTCTATTAGTTACCTCTACAACCTCTTCATAACTAATTCCTTTAATTTCAGCTATTTTTCTAGCAACATATTCCACATATATTGGTTCATTTCTCTTTCCTCTATATGGAGTAGGAGCCATATATGGACAATCAGTTTCTATTATCAATTTATCAAGAGGAATATTTTCTACAACTTCAACTAATTTTTTAGCATTTTTAAAAGTTAAAACTCCACCTATTCCTAAATAATAGTTATCTATTACCTCTCTAGCTGTCTCTACTGATCCAGGGTAACAGTGAAAAATCCCCTTTACATCTGGAAACTCTTTTAAGATTTTCAATGTGTCTTCCATAGCCTCTCTTGAATGAATTGCCACAGGTTTACCAACTCTTTGAGCAAGTTTCATCTGCTTTCTAAAAACCTCTTGCTGTTGCTCTTTAGGAAAAGTCATCCAATGATAATCAAGTCCTATCTCTCCAATAGCTAAAACTTTATCCTCTTGAGCTAGTTTTTCTAATTCCCTCTCTACTTCATCAGAGTACTCCTCTATATCATCAGGGTGTACTCCAACTACTGCATATATAAAATCATAATTTTTTGCAAACTCAACACTTTTTTTACTACTAGCTAGGTTATAACCTATATTTACAGCAAAATCTAAGTTCTCTTTTATTCTATTTAATACCTCTTCTCTGTCCTCATTAAATTGTTCATTATCTAAATGAGCGTGAGAATCTATTAATTTCATCTTTTATTTCACCTCTAAAATATCTTTGAAATCCTCTTTTTTAAATTCATATCTCTTTCCACAGAAGTGACACTCAGCCTCTATCTTTTCCTCTTCTGCAAAAATTTTGTTTAACTCATCTTTTCCTAAAGTGATTAATCCTTTATAGAATTTATCTTTGTTACAGTCACATTTGTAACTAACTTCTTTTTCCTCTAATATCTCATAGCTTTCTACTAATTTTTCGTTATCTTCACTGTTCATATCTTCATATAGAAGTTTTAAAATTCTTTCTAAGTCCATTCCACCCATCATAAGCTCTGTCATAGGTCTTATAGCTTGAATTTTATTTTCAAGAGCTGTTATAAACTCATCTTCTGCATCTGGTAAAAGTTGTAACATATATCCACCAGCACATGCTACTGTATTTGCATCTTTTAATTTTACTCCTAGAGCAATTACAGTAGGTGTTTGTTCTGAATTATAAAAATAATATGCTAAATCTTGTGCAATCTCTCCAGTATCAACTGTTGAAATTCCAACATATGGCTCTTTTAATCCCATATCTTTTATTATTTTCATTGTTCCTCTTCCAACTAATGCCCCTACATTTGATTTTCCATCATCTCTTAGTGGTACATCTGCTGAAGGATTAGAAAGATATCCTTTTACTCCACCATCTGCTGTTGCTGTAACTACCATATTATTTAAAAGTCCATCTGTATCTGTTCTTAAAGTTAAAACATCATTTCCCTTTAAAGTGCTTCCCATTATAACTCCAGCTGTCAACAATCTTCCAAAAGCATCTATAGCTGTAGGACTGCACTTATGAATGTTTAAAGCCTCTTGAACTATATCTGTTGTATCTACCAAAAAAAATCTTGCGTTTTTACTAACTCCTCTTATTATTCTACTCATTATTACCACCTCTAAAATTTATCATATTTTATTATTTCTTTATATTTTTCATATCTTTTTTTAGATAACAGCTCCATCAGCTGGATATTATTATCTATTCTTCTATTTTTATCTAAATAATCTTTTAATTTCTTTATCTCTTTTTTATCAAAACCATAGTATTTTAAAAGCTCTTCATTAGCATCATTAATATAGAGAGGTTTCTTATTAATTGGAGATTCTATCTTAAATTTTTTAGATAGTTTCTCAAAAGTTGCATTTCCAATCCCTTTTATTCTCTTTAACTCATCTATCTTTAAAAAACCACCTGTTTTTTCTCTATAATCAATTATCTTATTAATGTAGCTCTTTCCAATTTTACTATTGTTCATCTCCTCTTTTGTTGCAAGATTTATGTCCAATCTAAAATCTTTTTTCTCAAGCATATTTTCACTCATAATAACTTTAAACTTAGGTTTTTCTTCTGAAAAACTATACTCCGTAAATAAACCAAGTGTAAGCATAACTACAAAAATCAGTATCCAATTTTTCATTTTACCTCTCTCCTAGTCTATCAAATAATTTACACTTACTTTCCATTCTCTCTTTCATCTCTCTTATATATAGAGCTGGGTCTTTAGGGTTTACTATTCTTTCAATATAGTCTTTTCCATCTCCCTCTTCTAGAACTATTTTTGTTATAGCTCCTCCACCTAGTCCCATAGTTGATTGATTTTCCTCTATCATCTCTATATTAAAAATAGACTCTTTTCCCTCTTTAGAGTAACCAACATTTTCTCCCCATTCCATGATATTTTTTTGTCTATACATATAGTATGGGAACATCTCTTTAGATGCAACTAAATCTTTTATTCTATTTTCAATTACTTCTCTATCAATCTCTTTTCTACTTTTATCCTCTTTGAAAAGATTTGAGGCTCTTTTAAACGCTAAAGAGTGAACAGTTAGATTATCTATATCATATTTTTCTACTTCATCTAAAGTATATAAAATATCCTCTGTACTTTCATCAGGCAATCCAATTATCAAATCCATATTGATTATAAAACCAAGTTCTTTTCCTAATTTAAAAAACTTATCAAAGTTCTCTCTATTGAATCTTCTATTTACCTTTGCTAAAGTTTCTTCATTAAAAGTTTGTGGATTTAGACTTATTCTATCCACTCCATACTCTTTAGCTAAATAAAACTTTTTCTCAGTAAGTGAGTCCTCTCTTCCAGCCTCTAAAGTAAACTCTTTAATATTAGTCATATCTAAATGTCTATTTATTTGAATTAACACTCTTTCTAAATCTTTTTCACTAAGAGTTGTAGGAGTTCCCCCACCCATATATAGAGATTCTATATTTAAATTTTTCTCTTTCAGATATTTTCCTGTAATCTCTATCTCTTCTAAAAGAGTATCTACAAAACCATTGTAATATCTTCCCACTCCACTTGTTATCTCATAAGACGCAAAAGAACAGTATTTACACTTACTAGGACAGAAAGGTATCCCTATATATAGATTTATATGCTCTCTATTTAAAAATTCATTCTCTTTTTTTACTGTATCTACTAAAAGTTTTATCTTTTCATCTGTTACCAAATAAAAATCTCTTAGCATATTTTCAGCCTCTTCATATGTGGATCCTGTAGCTAATAATCTTCTTAAAACCTTTGTAGGTCTTACTCCCATTAAGCCACCCCAAGAGTAATTTTTATTGTAGAACTTTAATAATAGAATTTTTGTCATTGTCTGTTTTTGCTCTTCTATTTTATCTTCACAATTTATATAAGAAAAATTTTCTACTTTGTTATCTATCTCCATTTTTATCTCTATATTTTTTCCATTTTCTATTAAAGATAGATTCAATGTTTTTTCCAATGCCTCTGGTACCATTACCCTAGCAAACTCTTCAACACTTCTCTCATTTATCTCAAAATCTGAGTTGATTATCACTTTTTTCTCCTTTTCTCCCTAATATTTTTCAATTACCTTATCTTTAAAAATTTACTCTATATTATATCATAATTTATACTTATTGTCTTTTATAATAACTCAAAAAAATTATACCATCTTTATAAAGTTTTTAAAATATTTTTATCTCTAAGAATAAGTTTTTACTCACCTTTTACCTATTTTTTAAATTCAATTAACAGAAAAAGATTAAATTTAAAAGAAAGGAGTAGGATAAAAATGTCACAGAAAATATTTATAAGTAGTTTAATCTTTCAAAATAATAACTATGGAGAGATAAAAAAATTTATTGAACACAACAATATAAAAAATATGGAGTTTATTCTTGAGCCAGATAATGCTTCTGACTTTGAAAAAACATTAAAACTTTTAGATACTATTGAGTTTGAAGAGGTTGCCTTTCACGGTCCATACAAAACTTGTATTTTATCTGATAGCGATGAGGAAAATTGGCAAAAAGCTCTTGAAACATATATCCAATGCTTTGAAATTGTAAAAAAATATAATGGTAGCTATATTATTCTTCATACAAGTGAATACCACGAAGAAAATAGTGATATTGCATTAATTAAAGCTAAGATTATAAAATTAGTTGAACTTGGTAAAAAATATGGAGTAAAGGTTATTCTTGAAAATGTAGGTTTAAAAGAAGAGGCTATATTCTCAGAAAAAAAATACTTTAAATTTTTAAAAGATGAAAAATATCAAACTGTTTTAGATATTGGACATGCAGAGATTAATGGATGGAATATTTTTGATATTATGAAGGAAAATAGCGATTCTATCTTTGCTTATCATCTTCACACTAATGATGGAGAATTAGATTTACACCAAAGCATCAGAAAAAATGATTTTAATATAAATAAATTTTTAGATATATTAAAAAGAGGAATTGGAGTTAATAGATTAGTTCTAGAATATTCTCCAAGTGTTGAGAAAAAAACTCTTATCTCAGATTTTAACTTTTTAAACACTTCTCTATAATCTTATATTTTCTTAATTTTTTTGGGAGCTTAGCTTCCTTTTTTTATTTTTTGAATTTTTTTAAATAAAAGGAATTTTCTTCTTTTTTTGAAAACACTATTGAAGTGTTTTATAAATTTTAAAGGAGGGAAATATATTGAACAGATTCTTTTTTACTTTTATATTTTTAGCTTTTATAGGGTGTTCCCCTATTCCAAAAATAAAAACTGAAAAGATAATAAACCCTAATAGTATTCAAACTAATATCCCTAATGATAGGACTCTTATTTTTTCTTGTAAAGAGTGGTGGAAAATCTATAAAGATCCTATCTTAGATAGATTAGTCAGTTTTGCTTTAGAAGAAAATGAAGATCTAAAAATAGCTAAACTTAATATTTCAAAATCTGATGAAGCTATTAAATTAGCTGATTCAGCTCTGGGGGTATCAATAGATAGCTCTAGCGACTTAAAAAGAGAGAGATTAGGTAAAAATGGAATGACTCCACCACCATTTGGCGGAAAGATAATTACCATCGGCTCTCTAGGTTTACAAGGAGATTATAACATTGATATTTTCAACAAGTTGCACTCTTTAGCTGATGAACAAAAATATAGATGTGAAGCTGTTAAATTAAACTCTGACTGGATAGAGTTAAACATAACTAACAGAGTAGCAAAACTATATTTTTATTGGAATTACCTTCAACAAGAGAAGAAAATTTTACTTTCTCAAAAAGATATTCTTAGTGAGATTGTATCTTTCAACAAAAAAAATGTACAAATTGGTAATGGAATCAATAGTGATATTTGGCAATCTGAAAATGAGTTACGTAATATAGATTCAGCTTTAAAAGATAATAGATTAAATCTTCAACTAACTTTAAATAACTTAAATATTTTAACTGGGAATAAACATAATAAAGAGATAGCTGAACTTTTAAATGGCAAATATTCAATGGCAGATATAGTTTTAAAGGAGAAGCTTGCTATTCCTTCAACTATATCATCAGATATAATTATTAACCGTCCAGATATTAAATACTATATTATGCTTATAAAGGGACAAGAAAAACATCTTGAAGCAGAAAAAGCTAACTTCTATCCTCAATTTTCACTTACAGGACAGATAGGTTTTGAAGGTATAACTATGGAGAAAATTTTAAGAAGAGATTCTCTTTTAGGTTTCATAAGTCCAAGTATATATCTACCAATTTTTCATTCAGGAGCTATTACAAGCAAATATAAAATGGCTGGAGATGACTTAAATATCTTTATAGAGGAATATAACAATGCTATTATTACAGCTTTAAATAATATTGAAAGTGAATTATATAAAACAAAAATCAGTTGTGAAAACTTAAAAACTTCAGATATAAATCTATCTGTGCAAACTCAAATATTAAAAGAGAATAGAGAACGTCTAACCATAGGTAGTATCTCTAAATTAGATTATCTTTTAAAAGAACTAGATTGGAATAATTATAAATTATCAAATAAAAAAGAGTTATTTAACTTTAGCACTCAACAATTAACTCTTTTAAACTCTTTAGGTGGAGCTTATAAAATAGAAAAATAATTATAGGAGAATGATCATGGAAGAGATAAAAAAAGAAGAGATTAAAAAAACTGAAAACACTAATCAAAACAATGAAACAAAAAATTCAAATAAAAAAATAGCCTTAAAAAAAATACTTACTTTTATAATTTGCTTAGTTGTTATAGGAGTTCTTTTTATACTTTATTGGGCACTATATGGAAGAACTATTGAAGATACTGATGATGCCTATGTAAATGGTTCTCAAAATATTATTACCTCTCAAGTTAGTGGTACAATTAATAAACTTATGATTGAAGACACTCAATATGTCAATAAAGGAGATCTGCTAGCTACTGTTGATGATATTGATTATAGATTAGCACTAGAAAATGCCACTGCATCTCTAGGAAAAGCTATACGTTATTATTCATCTCTTAACTCTCAAGTTGCTCAACTTCAAAAAGATGTAATTGCTAAAGAGAACAGATTAAAAAAGGCAAAGATAGATTATCAAATAGCAAAAAATTCCTATGAAGCTGGACTTGCTAGTAAACATGAATTTCTTACTGCTAAAGATAATTTAAATATAGCTATTGCCTCTTTAGAACAAAGTAACTCAGCTTTAGATAATGCTATAACTCAAGTTAGTAGCACATCTATCATGACTCATCCTGATGTTCAACAAGCTATTACTGCATATAAAAAAGCCTACGTAGATTTAGAAAGAACTAAAATTTATGCTCCAGTTTCTGGAGTTGTAGCTAAAAAGGCTATATTTTTAGGACAAGAGGTTGCTCCTTCTCAAGAGCTTCTAACAATAATAAATCTTGAAAATACTTGGGCTGATGTAAACTTAAAAGAGACTCAGATGAAAAATGTTAAGGTTGGAAATAAAGTTACTCTTGTAAGTGATGTTAACAAGAAAAAATATAGTGGTTATGTCCAAGGAATATCAGCTGGAACAGGTAGTTCTCTATCTCTTTTACCAGCACAAAATGCCACTGGTAACTGGATAAAGATTGTTCAAAGAGTCCCTGTGAGAGTTCACATTGATAGTGATAGTATAAAAGAAAATGGAATTATTCCTATTGGTAGTTCTATGAAAGCTACTGTATATTTAGAAAAAAATAGTGATAAAATAGTTCCTTTTCAAGAAAAAACTTCATCTCTATACTCTATTGATGAAGCTACAATAGATGAACAGGTTAATAATATTATAAAAAATAATGTCCAATAAAGCTGGTGATTTTTATGAGTATTCCTTTTGAAGTTATATCTGCTACACTAGCACTATCAATAGGTTCCTTTATGAACGTTTTAGATAGTACTATTGTAAATGTATCTTTAACCCATATAGCTGGAGATTTCGCTGTTGCTCCTACCCAAGGAACTTGGGTTATTACATCATATGCAGTTTCTGAAGCTATATTTTTACCTTTAATCGGTTGGTTGACTAAACGATTTGGTATTGTAAGGCAATATACTCTTGCCACTCTTTTCTTCACTGGAGCAAGCGTTCTATGTGGTATCAGTTTTTCCTTTGGCTTTCTGCTTTTTGCTAGAGTTCTTCAAGGGGTAGTAGGAGCCAGTATGATTCCACTATCACAAACACTTATGTTAAGTTTCTATCCGAAAGAGAAAAAAGCTATGGCTCTAGGTATATGGTCTATGACAATTGTTCTTGCTCCTGTTCTCGGACCTGTAATAGGTGGTTGGATAACAGATTCATTCTCTTGGAGATGGTGTTTCTATATAAATGTTCCCTTTGGTATTTTATCTACATATATTGTTCACTCTATTTTTAGGAAAAAAGGTTATAAAGATAAGATAGAAAAAGTTCCTGTTGATAAATGGGGACTTATCTTTTTAGCTATTGGAATCTCTGCTCTACAAATAATGTTAGATAAAGGAAACGATTTAGACTGGTTCCAAAGTCCATTTATTATAAGTTTAGCATTGATTGCCTTTATATTTTTGACTATATTAGTTATTTGGGAGTGGTATCACCCTACTCCAGTAGTAAATGTTAAACTCTTTCTAAATAAAAATTTTAGTATAGGAGCATTGAGTATAACAGTAGCTTCTATTGCTTTTTTTGCCTCAGTTGTTGTTATTCCCCTATGGCTACAAAACTATATGGGGTACACAGCTTTAGATAGTGGTATAGCTACCTCTACATTGGGGCTTTCTATTCTTTTTACTGCTCCTATTTTAGGAAGTATTTTAAATAATTTAGATGCTAGAAAGGTTGTTGTATTTGGCTTTGTACTTTTTAGTATCACAGCTATTTTAACTGGAAACTACCCACCAGATATAACAGCAAGTTACATTGCAGGATCTCGTTTTTTAACAGGAATAGGATTAGGAATTTTCTTTATTCCTCTAAATACAATTACCCTTTCAGATATTCCCCCAGAAGAGTTAGCAGGGGCATCAGGACTATATAATTTTACTAGAAATATAGGGAATAGTTTCGGTACATCTCTTGCAATAAACTATTGGAATAACAGAATCTCTATACATCATCAAGATATTGTTTCAGCTATCAATGTTGGAAACCCTAACTTTCAAAGTTATATCAACCATTTTTCATCTCCTCTACATATGAAATTAGAGATGATAAATGAACTTATAACTCAACAATCTGCATTAATGGGAGTAAATGATATTATTATTGGTAGTGGAATTATGATTTTACTACTTATTCCCCTTATATTTTTAGCAAGAAGACCTATTGTAAAATAGTTTTACTATTTGATATAATTGAAAGAAAATATCTGTTCTGGGGGTTGTTATGAAATATAAGATGATTGTTACAGATTTAGATGATACTCTTCTAAACTCTGAAAAGAAAATATCACCTATTGATTTACAAGCTATTATGAAAGTTCAAGAAGCTGGAGTAAAATTTATTCTTTGCTCTGGAAGACCAACTTTTGCTATGAGAGATCTTGCAAATGAGATTGAAGCTAAGAAATTTGATGAATATATTTTATCTTTCAATGGTTCTATTATTACTAATTGTAAAACTAATGAAAATATCTTTGAAGCATCTCTTGAAAAAGAGGATCTGCACTTGATGTATGACTTTAGTAAAAAATATAATACTCATATTTTAACTTATATCAATGATGAAGTAGTTTCTGAAACTGAAAGTGAGTATATAGATGTAGAAGTTAATTTAACTAAGATGAATCATAGATTAGTTAAGAGTTTTAAGGAGTATGTAGATAGAGGGGCTGTTAAGTGTATGCTTTTAGCTGAACCTAGCTATCTAAAAAAAGTGGAAGTTGAATTAAAAAAAGAGTATGGGGATAAATATAGTATTGCTATTTCTAAGCCTTTCTTCCTTGAAGTAACTAAACTTGGAATTGATAAGGGGGTAGCTGTTAAAAAACTAGCTGAAAAACTTAATATTCCTATTGAGGAAGTTATAGCTGTTGGAGATTCATTTAATGATCTTCCTATGTTAAAAGCTGCTGGAACTTCTGTAGCTGTGGAAAATGCTCAACCTGAAATAAAAGAGCAAGTTGATTTTAGTGTTAGATCTAACAATGATGGTGGAATTGCTGATTTAATAGAGAAATTTATATTTATCTAACTAAACTCAGTTATCTAGCACATCGTTAGATTTTGACAAAGTACCTTTGTTATTTAGATTAATTAGTCAATTTTAGTTATCTCTATTTCTTTTAAATATCAGCTAAATTCCATGTCGTAGAATAAAGAG
>UQQO01000059.1 GCA_900543175.1 uncultured Fusobacterium sp. | reverse complement strand
GGGTAGTAGGAATTTTCATAGTGATCTCCTTGTAAAAAAATTTTAATTTATAATTTTAGTAAATCTAAATTAATAATAGCATAAAAATTATGTTTAAACAATGTATCAATAATTTTATTTCTATTTAAAAGCTAAAATAGTTCTTCCTATATTTTCACTAACTCTTTCTAAGTTTTTTTCTCCATTTTTAAGAGCAGTTTCTAAATTTTGTATTCCAGGAAGAATAGAAAAAATGCTATTAAATCCATAATTATATAATATATCTATATCTTCACCAACGTTTCCAGCTAATGCTATTACAGGTATACCTTGTTTTTTAGCTGCTTGAGCTACACCATATGGAGTTTTACCAAAACGAGTTTGTCCATCTATACTTCCTTCTCCAGTTATTACAAAAGTAGCACCTTTTAATTTTTCTTCAAGCTTACTATACTCAATAACAATATCTATACCTCTTCGTAATTCAGCAGATAGAAATGCCATTAATCCAGCTCCTAAACCTCCTGCTGCTCCAGCACCAGCTACATTTTCAACATCAATTTTTAAATCTTTTCTTATTATTTCAGCAAAATGTTTTAAATTATTATCTAGTATAGGAATAGTTTTATCATTTGCTCCTTTTTGACGTCCAAATATATAGGCAGCACCTTTAGCTCCTGTAAGTGGATTATCTACATCACAAGCTACAATAATTTTAACATTTTTTAATCTCTCATCAAGTCTTGAAAGATCTATTTTATCTAATTTTGAAAGTTCTCCACCACCAAAGTCAATTTGATTACCATTTTTATCTAATAAATTTCCTCCAAGAGCTTGAATCATACCAGCTCCTCCATCATTAGTAGCACTTCCACCTATTCCTATTAAAATAGTTTTAACATTTAGATCTAAAGCTTTTTTAATAAGCTCTCCAGTCCCAAAAGTTGTTGTTATCATAGGATCTCTTTTTTCTTTTGAGATTAACTCCAATCCACTAGCACTTGCCATTTCTAAAATAGCTGTTTCTTGATCTCCTAGTATTCCTAACTTTCCTTGAATCTTTTCTCCTAAAGGATTAGTAACCTCTACAAAATGGATAACTCCATTTGTAGCATCTACTAGAGATTGTGTTGTTCCTTCTCCACCGTCTGCCATTGGAACTTTTATAAATTCACTATCTTTTAAAACTTTTTTTAATCCTCTTTCAATAGCATCACAAGCTATTTTTCCACTCATACTCTCTTTAAAAGAGTCTGGGGCTATTACTATTTTCATAAATTTTCCTCCTTCTAATAGAATACTCCATATATTAAAGTAGAAACAATAGTTAATGTTATTCCTACTAAAGATTCAAAAGGAATTAATGCTAATCTTTCTTTCATATTCATATTTACACTTCCCCCAGTAGCGTGGAAAAAGCTACCATGAGGAAGATGATCTAATACAGTTGCTCCTGCATGGATCATAGCTGCTGAATTTATAGCAGGGACTCCAAGACCTAAAAGAGTACTTCCAAATACTTGGCTTCCTACAGCAGTTCCTGATGTAGTTGAGGCTGTTGCTCCAGACATTAAAATTCCAGCTAAAGGAGCTAACAAAAATGCTGGAGCCCCTGTAGAAGTTAAGAAATCTGTTAATACAGTTTTTAAAGCTGAATTAGCTATAATTCCAGAGATTGTTCCAGTTCCTAATAGTAGAACTGCAACTCCAGTCATTTTTCCTAATCCAAAGATACAGTAATTATTAAAACTCTTAATTTTTCCCATAGCTAGACATCCAATAATACCCCCTATTGGTAAAGCGATTAATGGATCTATAACTATTCCTGCTAAAGGTCTTAATGAAAGAATTATGATTGCTGTTAAAGGCCCAATTAAAGCTGTAAAGAAACTTGGCTTATCTTCAATTGTTTTTTCATCAATATCTTCTTGTTGTATTTTAGTACCTTTATTTGATAATAACTTTGCTATTATAATTGAAATAATTATACCAAAGATAGCTGGAATTATTCCTGCCATCATAAGTGAAGTAAGGGGAATATTAAATGTATCAGCAGCTGATATTGTATTAGGATTTGGAGAAATAATATTTCCTGATTTTCCACCACCTATCATAGCTATTAATACTCCAGTACGTGAAATTCCAGTTTTTTTAGCTATAGCCATAGCTATTGGAGCAACTGTAATTACAGCAACATCTATAAATACTCCTACCATTGTTAATATAGTTGCTGATATAACTATTGCTATAATAGCTTTAGATTCTCCTAATTTTTCTACAATAGTTTCAGCTATTTTACTAGCTGCTCCTGTTTCTATTAAAACTCCAGCTAAGATTCCTGCTGTTAAAATTCTTAAAATAGCTGGAATCATCCCTTGAGCTCCAGAAATCATAAGAGAAACTGTTTCTCCTATATTTGCACCACCTACAATTCCACCAATAATTGAACCTAAAATTAATGAATATGCAGGATTTATTTTTTTCATTATTAAAATTATTGCTACTATAAGACCAACTACTGCTCCTAATGCTGTTATTGTTATCATTTTTCTTCCTCCAGTTTTAATTATAATATAATTTTTCTATTTTCGTTTGTTTTTTGTTATATTCGTATACGATATTCAAATTATAACTGAACTTATTTGATAGTTCAATGTTATATATAACTATATTTTGGTAAATAAATGTAATATTTATATTACATAGAACAATTAAAAAAATATTAGAAAAATTAGTTGAAATGACTTTAGATAAGTTAAAGAAAAATTTTTCTATTTAGTCAAATACAAGATTTTAAAATCTGCTCAATAAATTCTTGTAAAATCATGTAGTAAATGATAAAATAATGTTGAATGAATTTTTATAAGAGTGATTGTTGTATCACTTTTTTTAGGAGGAAAAATGGATTATACTATTGAAACATTAATACCAAGAGAAAAGGTTGAACAAAGAATTAAAGAACTTGCTTGTGAAATCACAAAAGACTACGAAGGAAAAGAAGTTGTAGTTCTTGGACTTTTAAAAGGGTCAGTTGTTTTTATGAGCGACCTTATTAAAGAATTAGATTTACCTCTTACTATTGATTTTATGAATGTATCTAGTTATGGAGATGGAACTAGCACAACTGGTGTTGTAAAAATATTAAAAGATGTTGATCAAGAACTTAAAGATAAAGATGTTATAATTGTTGAAGATATCATTGATACAGGACTTACTTTAAGCTATGTAAAAGAATTTATCAAAGCTAAGGGAACAAAAAGTGTTAAAGTTTGTACTCTTTTAGATAAACCTGAAAGAAGAAAAGTAGAGATGAAGGGAGATTATGTAGGTTTTGAAATCCCTGATGAGTTTGTTGTAGGTTATGGACTTGACTATGCTCAAAAACATAGAAATCTTCCATATGTTGGAATAGTTGTAAGAAAATAATTGGAGGAAAATAATGTCCTTTAAACATAAAAAGAAATTTGGTCAAAACTTTTTGACAGATCAGAGAGAAGTATTAAGAAAAATTATGGAAGTATCAGATGTTAAAGCTGAAGATACAGTATTGGAGATAGGACCAGGAGAAGGGGCATTGACAGCTCTACTTTTAGATACTGCTAAAAGAGTTGTCACTGTTGAGATAGATAGAGATCTTGAAAAGATATTGAGAAAGAAATTTGACTCTAACCCTAAATATACATTGGTAATGAATGATGTATTAGAAACTAATTTAAAAGATTATGTTGGAGAGGGAACAAAGGTTGTTGCCAATATCCCTTACTATATAACATCTCCTATTATCAATAAATTAATAGAAAATAGAGATGTAATTGATGAGATATATATCATGGTACAAAAAGAAGTAGCAGAGAGAATTTGTGCTAAAAAAGGAAAAGAGAGAAGTGTTCTTACTCTGGCAGTAGAATATTTTGGAGAAGCTGAGTATCTTTTCACAATTCCAAAAGAGTTTTTTACTCCTATCCCTAAGGTAGATTCTGCTTTTATGTCTATTAAGCTTTACAAAAATGAAAGATATAGCAAAATAGTAGATGAAGATTGTTTCTTTAAATATGTAAAGGCTGCCTTTGCTAACAAAAGAAAAAATCTATTAAATAACTTTACAGCTTTGGGAAAATCTAAAGATGAGTTGAGAGAGATTTTAGCTCAAGCTAATATTGCTGAAACAGAGAGAGCTGAAAACCTTTCTATTGATGATTTTTTAAATCTAATTGCTATATTTGAAAAAAAATAAGCTGCAATTTAAGAGAGCAGGCTGACAATTTAGTCAGCCTTGTTTTAAATTTTAAGATGGAGGAAAAATGCTAGGAAGTTATGAGTTTCTGATTCAAAGCAGAAAAGAAGATATTGACTTTATAAATAAAGTTGTAGAAGCTTATGAGGGAGCTGGAGTTGTAAGAACTGTGGATCCTCAAAAGGGGCTTATAAATATAATTACTACATATGATTTTAAAGATTTTATAAAGTTTGTTATAGAGGATTTAAGAAAATATGATGTAGTAGCTGAAATTATAGAAGAGGGAGCTTGGAAAGGTTCTCTATATATTAATAAATAATATTTAGTGGAGGAAAAGATGGAAAAATTAGAAAAATTAATCAACTATATTATAAAAGAGCTTGTAGATACTAAAGATGCTGTAATGATAGATTATGATGCTATTGATGATACTATCACTTTTAAAGTAAGTGTTGCTAAAGGAGAGATGGGAAAAATAATCGGTAAAAATGGACTTACAGCTAATGCAATTAGAGGAGTTATGCAAGCTGCTGGAGTTAAAGATAAACTAAATGTAAATGTTGAATTTTTAGACTAGGAGGATTGATTGATGGAGCTTTTTACAGTTGGTAAAATATCTGGAACTCATCATCTTAAAGGAGCTGTAAAAATTATAGCTAATGTGTCAGATGCTGAGATTTTAGTTGGAAATAAAGTTATTATTGATATTCAAGGGGAACAAAAAATACTTACTATCACAAGTGTAAGCCCTCTTGTTGGAAATAAATGGACAGTTGAATTTCAAGAGATAACTAATAAAACTGATGCTGGAAAGTTAAAAAATGGACTTATTAAAGTTAGAAGAGATATTTTAGGAATAGCTGAAGATGAATATCTATTAAACGATCTTATGGATATGGAAGTTGTAGATATGAAAAACAATGAAACTATAGGAAGAGTAACTGATATTTTTGAAACTGCTGCTCATGATATTCTTGTAGTTGAAGATGAAAAAAGTGAAGCTATGATTCCAGATATTGATGAGTTTGTTAAAAAGATAGATTTTGATAAAAGAACTATCTATGTTGAACTTATTGATGGAATGAGAGAGATGAAAGGGAAAAAATATCAGCAAGATGATGGAATAGAAGATGAGGAGTAATTTATGAAAATAAATATTTTAACTCTATTTCCAGAGATGTTCAGAGGATTTACAGGAGAGAGCATAATAAAGAGAGCTTTGGAAAAAAATCTTTTAGAGATAAATGTAATTAATATTAGAGCTTTTTGTTATGACAAGCATAAACAAGCTGATGACAAGGTTTTTGGTGGTGGGGCAGGAATGCTTATGAAACCAGAACCACTTATTAGAGCATTGAATACACTTGGAGGAAAAGTTATATATACTTCACCTCAAGGTGTTAGATTTGATCAAAAGTTGGCAATAGAACTTTCTCAAGAGGAGGAGATCACTATAATTGCTGGACACTATGAGGGAATTGATGAGAGAGTAGTGGAAAGTAGAGTTGATTTAGAAGTATCTATTGGGGATTTTGTTTTAACTGGTGGGGAGTTACCTGCAATGGTTATGACAGATTGTATTGCTAGACTTGTTCCTGGAGCTATTAAACAGGAATCTTATGAGAATGACTCTTTTTTTAATGGACTTTTAGATTATCCAAACTACACAAGACCTGAAGAGTATGAGGGTATGAAAGTGCCAGAGGTTTTATTGTCTGGACACCATAAAAATATAGAAATTTGGAGAAAAAAAGAGAGCTTAAAGAGAACTTATTTGAGAAGACCAGATCTTTTAAAGGGGAGAGAGTTTGATAAGTTAGAGAAAAAACTTTTAAACGAGATAAAAGAGGAGTTAAAAAAGGAGAGTAAATAATGATCTATAAACTTGGAGAATATATCCCAAAAATTGGAAAAAATAACTATATCGCTGAAAATGCAAGTGTAATTGGAAAAGTTGAGACAGGTGAGAATGTATCAATTTGGTTTTCTGCTGTTTTAAGAGGAGATATGAGCTTAATTAAAATTGGTAATGGCTCAAATGTTCAAGATAATTCAACTTTACATGGAGATACAGATTTTCCCACAACAATAGGAGAGAGAGTTACTATTGGGCATAACTGTGTTGTGCATGGTTGCACAGTAGGGGATAACTCAATAATTGGAATGGGAAGTATTATTTTAAATGGAAGTGTTATTCCTAAAAACTGTATCGTATCTGCTGGTTCTGTGGTAAATAGTAAATTGAAAGCAGAGGAAGGGGATCTTATAGCAGGTTCTCCAGCTAGGGTTATAAAGAAACTTTCTGAAAAACATTGGGAGTATTTAAAATATGCAAGTGGAGTTTACCTTGCAAAGATAGATAGATTTAAAAATCAATTAGAAGAGATTGAATTAGACGAAAAATAAATTTAAAGAAGGGATTATATAAAATGAGAGATAAAATATACTTAGGATTAGTTCACTATCCTGTTTACAATAAAAATAATGATGTTGTATGTACTTCTGTTACAAACTTTGATATCCACGATATTTCAAGAAGTTGTAGAACTTATGATGTAAAAGGATACCGTTTAATTGTTCCAGTAGATGCACAAAAAATGCTTACAGAGAGAATCATAGGTTACTGGCAAGAGGGTACAGGGGGACAATTTAACAAGGATAGAGAAAATGCCTTTGCTATAACTAGAGTTATGGACAGTATTGAAAAGGTAATTGAAGAGATTGAAGAGAGAGAGGGGCAAAAACCAGTTATCATCACAACTTCAGCAAGAATATTCCCTAATACTGTAAGCTATAAAACAATGTCAGATATGATATTTGAAGATGACAAACCATACTTATTATTATTTGGTACTGGTTGGGGGCTTACAGATGAAGTAATGGACATGTCAAACTATATTCTTGAGCCAATTAGAGGAAATACAAAATATAATCATCTTTCTGTAAGAGCTGCTGTGGCAATTATACTTGATAGACTTTTAGGAGAGAGATAATTAAAAATACAGTTCTGGAGGGAAAATGAGTAGAAATGAGATAAGGATCAAACCTCAAGATGGTATTTTCAGACAAATGGGAATAGAAAATGTAAGTATTAATGAGATTGTTTTTTATGAAAGAAACAAGAAGATGAAATTTATGTGTTCTGTTCCCAGTGTCAAAGATCTCAAAGAACTGGATATAATTTATGAAAATATCAAAAAGAATTTTGGAAAAGAGCTTGAGGTTGACTTTAAAGTAGAATATACAAAGAGTGAGATTATGAGAGAGGAGCTTGTGACAATAGTAGAAAAGGCTATAATTAGATTAAAAGCTAGAAATGCTATTTCCAAATCCTTTCTTTATTTTTACAGAATAAGAATAGAGGAAACTGTTATTGATATTGAGTTAAATGATAAAACCTCTATTGAGATCCTACTTCAAACTAAAATAGATGAGAAGCTTGAGAAGATTTTAGAGAACTATGGAATATATAATTTTAAAGTTAAATTTATTCATGGGGATTTTTCAAAGGAGCTTACAGAGGTTGAGGCTCAAAAGCAGAAAGAGATGATAACTCTATCAGCTAAGATAGACTCTGAAAATAGAGCTACTGCTGCTAATAAGCCACAAAAATCAAATGAGATCTATGTTAAACAAGGTGGTTTCCAAAGACAAAGTTACTCTAGTAATAAAACGAAGGAGATCAAGGGAAATAGTATCTCTTTAACTGAGTTTTTTGAGCTTTATGAAGATGAATTATGTGTAGTTGAAGGAGAGGTATTCTCTATTGAAAGTAGAGATATTAGAAATGAAAAAATACTACTTACAATAAGATTAACTGATGAGGTTACTTCTCTAACTTCAAAGGTTTTCTGTGATAAGGATAAATCTGTGGAAGTATCTGTTGGAGATTTTATAAAGATTAGTGGTAAAAAGCAAATTGATAGATACTCTGACAATGAAGAGGTTATAATGATAAACTCTATCAATAAGCTAGAGAAAACAAAAGCTAAAAAAGAGGACAAGGCAGAAGTTAAGATGGTAGAACTTCACACTCACAGTAAGATGAGTGAAATGGTGGGAGTTGAAGATATAGGAGATCTTATAAAGCGTGCTATCTCTTATGGACATAAGGCTATGGCTATCACAGATTACTCTGTTGTTCATGCTTTCCCATTTGCATATAAAGCAGCTAAAGGAAAGGATTTTAAAGCTATTCTCGGTTGTGAAATGTATATGGTTGATGATACTTTGCCTATGGTAAGAGATTGTAAAACTGGTGCTATTGAAGATACTACCTTTGTTGTTTTCGACTTAGAAACATTTGGGCTTAATAGTCACAAAAATGAGATTATTGAGATAGGTGCTATTAAACTAAAGGGAACTAGAATTGTTGATACATTTAGTTCTTTTGTTAATCCTAATAAAATTATACCTAAGAAAATATCAGAATTAACTCATATAACTCAAGATATGGTGGACAATGCTCCTACTATTGAAGATGTGTTACCTAAATTTTTAGAGTTTACTAAAGATGCTGTAATGGTAGCTCACAATTCAGCTTTTGATATGGGATTTATTAGAAGAGATGCCAAAAAATATATGGGAATAGATTATAAACCATCTATAATAGATACTTTGCAAATGGCAAGAGATCTATATCCAGATTTAAAAGGTTATAATCTTGATAGATTAAACAAAACTTTTAAACTTTCCCTTGAAAATCACCATAGAGCTATTGATGATGCTCAATCAACAGCTAAACTTTTCATTATGTTTTTAGAGAAATATATTGAAAATGGAGTAGTTAATGTTGAAAATATGAATGGAGCTTTCCCTTTAAATATTCAAAAACAAGCTACTAGAAATATTATGGTAATTGCTAAGAATTTAACTGGATTACAAAATCTATATAGATTGGTTTCAGAAGCTCATATTGATTATTATGGAAGTAAAAAGCCAAGAGTTCTTAAAAGTCGTGTAGATAAATTAAGAGATGGATTAATAGTTGGAAGTTCTTTAACTAGCCATTTTTCTAATGATGGTGAATTAGCTGAATACTATATGAGATATGATCTTGAAAATGTAGAGAAAAATATAGATTTCTATGACTATATAGAACTTTTACCTAGAGCTACCTATGCTGAACTTTATGAAGAAGATGGAACAGGAACAATCTCATCTTTTGAGCAAATTGAGGATATGAATAGATATTTCTACAATCTTGCTAAAGAGAGAGGAAAATTAGTAACTGCTAGTTCAAATGTCCACTATAATAATGAGGAAGATTATAAAATAAGAAGTATTCTTCTTTATGGTAGTGGAAATGTATTTAGAGAAAATCAATATAAAACAGATAATAAATTTTACTTTAGAACTACTGATGAACTGCTAGATGAGTTTAGTTACTTAGGAGAAGAGGTAGCCAATGAGATAGTTGTTAAAAATACCAATGCTATAGCTGATATGGTTGAGGTAATTAAGCCAGTCCCTGATGGTTTCTATCCACCTAAAATTGATAATGCAGAGAATATAGTTAAAGAGATGACATATGAAAAAGCATATCGTATCTATGGTAACCCACTTCCAGAGATTGTTAAAGCTAGACTTGAGAGAGAGTTAGGGGCAATTATAGGAAATGGATTCTCAGTACTTTATCTATCAGCACAAAAACTTGTTAAAAAATCTCTAGATAGTGGATATCTAGTAGGTTCGAGGGGATCGGTAGGTTCATCTTTAGTTGCGTTTATGATGGGAATTACAGAGGTTAATGCTCTTTACCCTCACTATATCTGTACTAACCCTGAGTGTAAAAATTCAGAGTTTATAGAGAGAGAAGGGGTAGGTATCGACTTGCCTGAGAAGATCTGTCCTAAGTGTGGACAACCGTATAAACGTGATGGATACTCAATACCATTTGAAGTATTTATGGGGTTTAATGGGGAGAAAGTACCTGATATTGACCTTAACTTTTCTGGAGAGTATCAATCAGAAATTCACAGATATTGTGAGCAACTTTTCGGTAAAGAGAATGTATTTAAAGCTGGAACAATATCAACTTTAGCAGAGAAAAACGCCGAAGGTTATGTAAAAAAATATTTTGAAGATCATGAGTTAAAGAATAATAGAGCTGAGATTATAAGATTGGCTAAAAAAGTTGAGGGAGCAAAGAAAACTACTGGACAGCATCCAGGGGGAATGGTTGTTGTACCTCGTGACCACAATATATATGAGTTTTGCCCTGTGCAAAAACCTGCAAATGATATAACAAATGATTCTATTACAACTCACTTTGATTATCACGTTATGGACGAACAGCTTGTAAAACTTGATATACTTGGACATGACGACCCTACTACAATAAAGATGCTACAAGAGTATACAGGGGTAGATATCTACTCTATACCTATTGCTGACCCTGAAACTTTGAAAATATTCTCTAGTACTGAATCATTGGGAATAACTCCTGAAGATATAAATTCAGTTGTAGGAACTTTTGGAGTGCCAGAGTTTGGAACACCATTTGTTAGACAGATGTTAATTGATACAATGCCAAAAACATTTGCTGAACTTGTAAGAATTTCAGGACTTTCACATGGTACAGATGTATGGTTAAACAACGCTCAAGAGTTTATTAGACAGAAGAAAGCAACTCTGTCACAAGTTATTACAGTACGTGATGACATTATGAACTATTTGATTGACCAAGGTATTGAAAAGGGAACTGCATTTAAAATAATGGAGTTTGTAAGAAAAGGAAAACCATCAAAAGATCCTGAAGGTTGGAAGAAGTTCTCTGATCTTATGAAGGAGCATAATGTTGCTGAATGGTATATAGAATCATGTAGAAGAATAAAATATATGTTCCCTAAGGGACATGCTGTTGCTTATGTTATGATGGCAATGAGAATAGCTTACTTTAAAGTTCACTATCCACTTGCTTTCTATGCTGCGTATCTTTCAAGAAAGGCTGAGGACTTTGATTTTGATATTATGGGAAATCCTGAAAGTGCTAAAAATCATCTTGAAGTACTTTCTAAAGAGCCTAAGTTAGATGTTAAGAAAAAAGCTGAAATGGCTATTTGTGAGATTATAGTTGAGATGTATGCAAGGGGATTCCAATTCCTACCTATTGATATTTACAAATCAGGGGGAACTAAGTTTACAATTGAAGATGGTAAGATAAGAATACCATTGATTGGACTTAGCGGACTTGGAGGAGCTGTAATTGATAATATTTTAAAAGAGAGAGAATTAGATAAATTTTTATCTTATGAGGATCTGAAAAGAAGAACTAAAGTATCTCAAACAATAGTAGAAAAATTAAAATCTATAAATGCAGTGGATTCTTTAAGTGAGACAAATCAGATCTCATTGTTTTAGGAGGAAAAAATGTTAACTGAGAAAAAAGAGACAATGGGAGCTCTTCTAGTATGTCTTGCTGCGACTTTGTGGGGATTTGACTCTATTGTCTTAACTCCAAACCTTTTTAAATTAAGTGTACCTTATGTAGTATTTATGGTGCATCTACTTCCCTTTGTGGGAATGACTCTACTTTTTGGAAGGGAAGAGTTAAAAAATATAAAGAAATTAGATGGAAAAGATTTGACTTACTTCTTTTTAGTGGCACTATTTGGAGGGAGTTTAGGAACTCTTTCAATAGTAAAAGCTCTATTTTTAGTAAACTTTGATCATCTGACAGTAGTTACACTTCTTCAAAAACTACAACCTGTATTTGCTGTAATTCTTGCTTGGATAGTTTTAAAAGAAAAGATTACAAAACAATTTGTTTTTTGGGCTATCTTAGCTTTAATTGGAGGGTATTTTCTTACATTTGAATTTAACACTCCTCAAATGGCATACAATGGAAATATGCTTTTAGCTTGTGGATACTCTCTTTTAGCTGCTTTTTCCTTTGGAAGTGCAACAGTTTTTGGAAAGAGAATACTAAAAAATGCCTCTTTTAGAACTGCACTATATTTGAGATATAGCTTTACAACTTTTATTATGTTTGTAATAAATATTTTCAGTGGAACTCTAGCAAATATTCACACTACACAACCTTTCCATTGGTTTATATTTATTGTAATAGGGCTTACAAGTGGAAGTGGAGCTATTCTTCTTTACTATAAAGGGCTTAGATATATTCCAGCTAATGTGGCAACAATATGTGAACTTTGTTTTCCAGTTTCAAGTATACTTTTTGATTTTATTTTCAATGGTAAATTTTTATCTGGAATTCAAGTAATTAGCACTATTGTGATGCTATTTTCTATATATAAAATTACTCAAAGTCAACGGAATAATTAAAATTTTAAAATATTAGTAAAATCCGTTGTAAATTTTTTAAAGTTATGGTATAAAGGATATAACGTGTATTTTTAAGGAGGCTTTAAAATGACTAAAAAAGAATTTGTTGATTTATATTTTGAAAAGGGAGAATTTGCAACTAAAGCTGATGCTGAAAGAAAAGCTGCTGCATTCCTAGCTGTGTTAGAAGAAGCATTAGTAAAAGGAGAAGAAGTTACTTTCCTAGGATTTGGAAAATTTGAAGTTGCTGAAAGAGCTGCTAGAACTGGTAGAAATCC
>UQQO01000058.1 GCA_900543175.1 uncultured Fusobacterium sp. | reverse complement strand
AGTCAAAGTATACTTATATTGAAAGAAATGTGTTGCTTTTTTAGAAAAAGTTTATATATATTATATAAATATTTTTCTTTATAAAAAAGAATGGCATAGCGCAAGAGACAACTAAATATTACTATTGATTATAAAAATAGAGGTGCATTTATGGGGGTAGTATGGAGATGCTAAGAGAAAAAGCGCTCAATGCTTCATACGAAGGACATAGTTGCCGAAAAGAAAAAGAGGGCTTGTAGGTCTTTTTCTTTGGGGGTTACATAAAAATGTAACAACTGTCACAATTTGATTGTGGAGAGCTATTTTGACTTGAAGATTTTAGAAATAAGTCATGCTTACAGTTTAACTATGTCTATTTAATACATGCATCTTTTTGTTTTTTTGAAAATTAAAATTAGTGATAGGAGGAAATTAATATGAAATCAATGATCAGAATGAGAATGAGTTCACATGATGCACATTATGGAGGAAATCTTGTTGACGGTGCAAGAATGCTTCAATTATTTGGAGACGTTGCAACAGAACTTCTAATTCAAATGGACGGAGACGAAGGATTATTCAAAGCTTATGACAATGTAGAATTTATGGCACCAGTTTTTGCTGGAGACTTTATTGAAGCAGTTGGAGAAATCGTAAGTACTGGAAATAGTTCAAGAAAAATGGTTTTTGAAGCAAGAAAAGTAATTGTTCCTAGACCAGATATTAATGACTCAGCAGCTGATGTTTTAGCAGAACCAATAGTTGTATGTAGAGCAAGTGGAACTTGTGTAACTCCTAAAGATAAACAAAGAAAAAAATAATAAAAAAGTGAAAAATTAGAAATATTGTGAAAGGAGAAAGAAATGGAAAAATTAATAATTACAGCAGCTATTTGTGGAGCTGAGGTAACTAAAGAACAAAACCCAGCAGTGCCTTATACTGTTGAAGAGATAGTTAGAGAAGCTGAATCAGCTTATAAAGCAGGAGCATCAATAATTCACCTTCATGTAAGAGAAGATGATGGAACTCCTACACAATCTAAAGAAAGATTTAAAGCTTGTATAGATGCTATCAAAGAAAAATGTCCTGATGCAATAATTCAACCATCTACTGGAGGAGCAGTTGGAATGACTGACCTTGAAAGATTACAACCTACAGAATTAGGACCAGAAATGGCAACTCTAGACTGTGGAACTTGTAACTTTGGAGGAGATGAAGTATTCACAAATACAGAAAATACTATCAAAAACTTTGGAAAAATAATGATAGAAAGAGGAGTAAAACCTGAAATTGAAGTATTTGACAAAGGAATGGTAGATTATGCAATAAAATATGCAAAACAAGGATACATTAAATATCCAATGCACTTTGACTTTGTACTAGGTGTACAAATGACTGCAAGTGCAAGAGATCTTGTTTTCATCAGTGAAAGCATTCCAGCAGGTTCAACTTGGACAGTTGCAGGAATAGGAAGACATGAATTCCCAATGGCAGCTTTAGCAATTACTATGGGAGGACATGTAAGAGTAGGATTCGAAGATAACGTTTATATAGAAAAAGGTGTTCTTGCTAAATCAAATGGAGAACTAGTTGAAAAAGTTGTAAGACTTGCTAAAGAACTAGGAAGAGAAATTGCAACTCCAGCAGAAGCAAGAAAAATACTAGGATTAGCTTAATTTAAAACTTAAACATATATTAATGAAGAAAATTAAATTTTAATCAGAATAGAAACAATATAACAACCTGTCAATTGAAATATTGTAAAAGTTCTTTAAAATTAATTTAAATTAAGGAGGAGAATCAAATGATAAAAGGATGTAAATACGGAACTCACAGAGTAATAGAACCAAAAGGAGTTTTACCTCAACCAGCTTTAAAAATAGATAACAACATGGAAATTTATTCAAACGAAATCTTAATAGATGTAATTGCACTAAACGTTGACTCTGCATCATTCACTCAAATTGAAGAAGAAGCAGGACACGATGTAGAAAAAATCAAAGCTAAAATCAAAGAAATCGTTGGAGAAAGAGGAAAAATGCAAAACCCTGTTACTGGATCAGGTGGAATGCTAATTGGAACTATTGAAAAAATTGGAGACGATTTAGTAGGAAAAACTAACTTAAAAGTTGGAGATAAAATAGCTACTCTAGTTTCTTTATCATTAACTCCATTAAGAATAGATGAAATCCTTGATGTTAAACCTGAAATAGACAGAGTTGAAATCAAAGGAAAAGCTATCTTATTTGAAAGCGGAATCTACGCAGTATTACCAGAAGATATGCCAGAAACTCTAGCTCTAGCAGCTCTAGACGTAGCAGGAGCTCCAGCACAAGTTGCTAAATTAGTAAGACCTTGCCAATCAGTAGCAATCTTAGGATCAGCAGGAAAATCAGGAATGCTATGTGCTTATGAAGCAGTTAAAAGAGTAGGACCTACAGGAAAAGTAATTGGACTTGTAAGAAATGAAAAAGAAGCTGCTTTACTAAGAAGAGTAAGCGATAAAGTAAGAATTGTTATAGCTGACGCAACTAAACCTATCGAAGTTCTAAACGCAGTATTAGAAGCTAACGATGGACAAGAAGTAGACGTAGCTATCAACTGTGTAAACGTAGCAAATACAGAAATGTCAACAATCCTTCCAGTTAAAGATCTAGGAATTGTATACTTCTTCTCAATGGCTACTGGATTTACAAAAGCTGCTCTAGGAGCTGAAGGAGTAGGAAAAGACGTTACTATGATCGTAGGAAACGGATACACTAAAGATCATGCTGCAATTACTCTTGAAGAATTAAGAGAAAGTGCTGTTTTAAGAGAAATCTTTAACGAATTATATGTTTAATTAAAAATAAAATGAAATTATGAAATTAAAACAGAATCACCATAAATAAGAGGAGATGATAAAATGAACACAGTAAGCAATAGAGCAAAGTTTTTTCCAAACGTAACTGACGCAGAATGGAACGATTGGAAATGGCAAGTAAGAAATAGAATTGAAACTTTAGATGATTTAAAAAAATATATAAACTTAAGTGCTGAAGAAGAAGAAGGAGTTAAGAAAACTCTTGAAACTTTAAGAATGGCAATCACTCCATACTACTTCTCACTAATGGATATAGATGATCCTCACTGTCCAGTAAGAATGCAAGCTATTCCATCAGTTAAAGAAGTTCATAAATCAGAAGCAGATTTACTTGACCCTCTACACGAAGATGAAGACTCACCAGTTCCAGGATTAACTCACAGATATCCAGATAGAGTACTTCTTCTAATAACAGATATGTGTTCTATGTATTGCAGACACTGTACTCGTAGAAGATTTGCTGGAGCAAGCGACAATGCAATGCCTATGGAAAGAATTGATAAAGCAATAGAATATATTGCTAAAACTCCACAAGTAAGAGACGTATTATTATCAGGAGGAGACGCTTTACTAGTATCTGATGAAACTCTAGAATATATCATCAGCAAATTAAGAGCTATCCCTCATGTTGAAATAGTAAGAATCGGATCAAGAACTCCAGTTGTTCTACCTCAAAGAATAACTCCAGAACTTGTAGAAATGCTTAAAAAATATCATCCAATCTGGTTAAATACTCACTTTAACCATCCAAAAGAAGTAACTCCAGAAGCTAAGAGAGCTTGTGAATTACTAGCTAACGCAGGAATCCCTCTAGGAAACCAATCAGTTCTATTAAGAGGAATCAATGACTGTGTACATGTAATGAAGAGATTAGTTCATGAACTAGTTAAAATGAGAGTAAGACCTTACTACATTTATCAATGTGACCTTTCAATGGGATTAGAGCACTTCAGAACTCCAGTTTCTAAAGGAATCGAAATTATTGAAGGATTAAGAGGACATACTTCTGGATATGCAGTACCTACATTCGTTGTAGATGCACCTGGTGGAGGAGGAAAAACTCCTGTAATGCCTCAATATGTAATTTCTCAAGCTCCTCATAAAGTAGTATTGAGAAACTTTGAAGGAGTTATCACTACTTATACAGAGCCAGAAGAATATCATCAAGATTGTCATTGTGAAGATTGTAAAGCTCACAAAATGAATACAGGAGTTTCAAAACTTCTAAGTGGTGGAGCTATGGCAATTGAACCAAAAGAACTTGACAGACATAAGAGAAATGAAAAATAATTTTTAGAAAACAAGGAGTAGCGATATGGTGAATACTTATAGTCTACTAAAAGATTATAAAAGATTGTCAATAATAGGTATGGAAAAGAACGTAGGTAAAACTACTGTCTTAAATAAATTGATAGAGGATATTGGATTGCAAAAGACAATAGGCTTAACTTCAATTGGAAGAGATGGAGAGGATACAGACGTAGTAACTAATACACATAAACCTAGAATATATGTCAATCAGGGTACTATAATAGCTACTGCAAGAGATTGTTTGAGAAACTGTGATGTTACAAAAGAGATTTTGTACACTACAGATTTCTCAACCCCTATGGGGGATATCATTATATTAAGAGCTATTTCAGCAGGGTATGTTGATATAGCTGGACCATCATATAATGCTCAAATAAAAGTAATTTTAGATATAATGGAAAATTTTGGAAGTGAACTTTCAATAGTTGATGGAGCTTTAAGTAGAAAAGGAAGTGCTATGAGTGATGTTACAGATGCTACTATTCTTTCTACAGGAGCAGCTCTATCTTTAGATATGGGAAAAGTAATAGATGAAACAGCCAATACAGTTTCTTTATTAAATCTGCCAGAAATAGAAGATCCTGTATTAAAAGAAAAAATCGACAAAATTTTTGAAGAATCTAGAGTTGGAATTGTATATAATGATGGAGAAATAAAAACTTTAGAGGGAATAGGACCTTTAGAGTCAAATGAAGAGATTAAAAGTTATCTTAACGATAAAATACAGATAATAGCTGTTAGGGGAGCTATTACTAAAAAGTTTTTAGAAGTTTTGATAAAAAATAGAGGTAATTTTAAAAAACTAACATTGATAGCAAAAGATGGAACAAGGGTTTTTGCAGATTTCTTAACTTTAAGAAAACTAGGGGCAAGTAATGTAGAGCTGAGAGTTATGAATAATATAAATCTACTTTTTGTAACATGTAATCCTCGCTCTCCTCTTGGGTATGAATTTCCAAAGGAAAAGTTCAGAGAACTTTTACAAGATAAATTAAAAATGAAAGTCATTGATGTAGTAGGTGAGCGTAATGAGATTTATAGATGATAAAAGTTTAGAAAGATTAGGATTTAAAAAACTCTTGTCAAGAGTAGAAACTCTCTCTCCTTATGGTAAAAGTAAATTAAAAGGATTGAAAAATTACCTGAGAGGAGAGGAGGATCTTCTTGAAGAAGAATTTAATAAAATGGAAACTTTTATGAAATTCTCTTCAAATAACAGAGATATAGTAAGAAATGTCGAAGGAATAATACACAGATTAAAAGATATAAAAACAGCAATAAATAACTGTTTAAAAGAACATATTCTTGATGAAGTGGATCTTTTTGAAATAAAGGTTCAAGCTCTTCTTATGGAAGAATTAAATGAATATTTAAAAGAGTTTCCAAATGAACTACATGATTTTTTATTAAAAGATGTAAGTAAAATAATAAAAGCTTTGGATCCAGATAATGACAGAACACCAACTTTCTATATTTATGAAAGTTATTCACCAGAATTAAGAGAGATTAGAGAAAAGAAAAAAGGAATAGAAAAAGAGATCTATGCTTCAAATGATTTTGATGAGATAACTAGATTGAAAGAGGAACGTTTAAAAGTACTGGTAGAAGAAGAAAGAGTAGAACTGGAAATCAAAAAGAAACTAACATCAATTTTATATGATGAAGCAGAAGATTTTTTAGAGAATATAGAAAAAATTGGGAATCTAGATTTTTTAATGGCGAAAGTCAGATTTGCAAAAACTTATGGTGGAATTAGACCTGAAATATCAAAGAACTATGAGATTGATGTTAAAGGTTTAGTTAACATAGAAGTAAGAGAAGTACTAGAAGCTAAAGGCAGACCTTTTACTCCAATAGATATAAGTATAGGTTCAGGAGTTACAATAATAACTGGAGCAAATATGGGAGGAAAAAGTGTTGCATTAAAGACTATAACTGAAAACCTTCTTCTTTTCCATATGGGATTTTTTGTAATAGCAGAGGAAGCGAAATTCCCACTAATAGATTTTGTATTCTTTATATCAGATGATATGCAGGATATTTCAAAAGGTTTAAGTACTTTTGGTGCAGAAATAATGAAGCTAAAAGAGGTAAATGTATTTCTTGATTTAGGAATTGGATTTGTAGTCTTTGATGAATTTGCAAGAGGAACTAATCCTAAAGAGGGGCAAAAATTTGTAGAAGCTTTAGCTAAATATTTAAATGACAGACCTACTATTTCCCTTATGACAACTCATTTTGATGGAATTGTAAGAGAGGGAATGAATCATTACCAAGTAGTAGGATTAAAAAATGTGGATTTTAACAAACTAAAAACTAAGATAGAATTAAGCAGTAACTCTATGGGGCTTATCCAAGAATATATGGATTTTAGACTTGAAAAAGCAGGAAAAGAAGAGGTTCCGAAAGATGCTTTAAACATAGCAAAGCTTATAGGTATTGACAAAAGATTTACTGAAATAATACTAGACGAGTATATTAAGGAGGATTAAAAAAGATGACTAGCAAACTAAATCTTAACTGGAATTTAGTAGCTGAAGCACGTGCTTCAGCTAAAAAAATAGCTGCAGATGCACAAGTTTTCATTGATGCTCACAGTACTGTGACAGTAGAAAGAACAATATGCAGACTATTAGGGATAGATGGAGTAGATGAATTCGATGTACCATTACCAAACGTGGTAGTAGATTTCATTAAAGAAAATGGAAACCTTTCTCTTGGAGTTGCAAAATATTTAGGAAATGCAATGCTTGAAACAGGTTTAAAACCTCAAGAAATAGCTGAAAAAGTAGCTAGTAAAGAGTTAGATATCACTAAAATGAAATGGCATGATGATTTTGATATCAAATTAGCTCTTAAAGAGATAGCTGTTGGAACAGTAGAAAGAATTAAAGCTAACAGAGCAAAAAGAGAAGAATATCTAAATGTATATGGAGATAAAAAAGGTCCTTACATTTATGTAATCGTTGCTACTGGAAACATTTATGAAGACGTAACTCAAGCAGTTGCTGCAGCTAGACAAGGAGCTGACGTAATAGCAGTTATTAGAACTACTGGACAATCATTACTAGACTATGTTCCATACGGAGCTACTACTGAAGGATTCGGAGGAACAATGGCTACTCAAGAAAACTTCAGAATCATGAGAAGTGCTCTTGATGAAGTTGGAGTAGAATTAAAAAGATATATCAGATTATGTAACTACTGTTCAGGACTTTGTATGCCAGAAATAGCTGCAATGGGTGCTCTTGAAAGATTAGATATGATGTTAAACGACGCTCTATATGGAATCCTATTTAGAGATATCAACATGAAGAGAACTCTTGTTGACCAATTCTTCTCAAGAGTTATCAACGGATTTGCAGGAGTTATTATCAATACTGGAGAAGATAACTACCTAACTACTGCTGATGCTATCGAAGAAGCTCATACAGTATTAGCTTCTCAATTTATCAATGAGCAATTTGCTCTAGTTGCTGGATTACCAGAAGAACAAATGGGACTTGGACATGCATTTGAAATGCATCCAGATACAAAAAATGGATTCCTATTTGAATTAGCTCAAGCTCAAATGGCAAGAGAAATCTTCCCTAAAGCTCCTCTAAAATATATGCCACCTACAAAATTCATGACAGGAAATATATTTAAAGGACATGTACAAGATGCTTTATTCAACATGGTAACTATCATGACAAATCAAAAAGTTCACTTATTAGGAATGTTAACAGAAGCAATCCATACTCCATTTATGTCAGACAGAGCTCTTTCAATTGAAAATGCTAAATACATCTTCAATAACATGGAAGACTTTGGAAATGATATAGAATTCAAAAAAGATGGAATTATGGTAAACAGAGCTAAAGAGGTTCTTGAAAAAGCAACTGAACTATTAAAAACAATAGAAGGAATTGGAATATTCAAGACTCTTGAAGGTGGAATTTTTGCTGGTATAAAAAGACCATTAGATGGAGGAAAAGGACTTGCTGGAGTATTTGAAAAAGATTCTAGTTACTTTAATCCATTTATAGAATTAATGCTTGGAGGTAATAGATAATGTCTGGAGGTTTATATTCTACTGATAAAAAAGATTTTGATAAAACACTTGATCTTACACAATTAAAGCCATATGGAGATACAATGAACGACGGTAAAGTACAAATGAGTTTCACTTTACCAGTACCAAATAATGAAAAAGGTGTAGAAGCTGCTCTTCAATTAGCTAGAAAAATGGGATTTAAAGATCCAGCAGTAGCTTTCTCAGAAGCACTAGATAAAGAATTCTCATTCTACGTAGTATATGGAGCTACAACTCACACTGTTGACTATACAGCTATTAAAGTTCAAGCTCTAGAAATAGACACTATGGATATGCATGAATGTGAAGATTACATTGCTGAAAATATTGGAAGACCAGTTGTTATGATAGGAGCAAGTACAGGTACTGACGCTCACACTGTTGGAATAGATGCTATAATGAACATGAAAGGTTATGCTGGACACTATGGACTTGAAAGATATAAAGGTGTAGAAGCTTACAACCTAGGAAGCCAAGTAACAAATGAAGAGTTCATTCAAAAAGCTATTGAATTAAAAGCAGATGCTCTAATAGTTTCACAAACTGTAACTCAAAAAGATGTTCATATCCATAACTTAACTAACTTAGTTGAACTTCTTGAAGCTGAAGGATTAAGAGACAAAGTTATCTTAATAGCTGGAGGAGCAAGAATTACTAACGATTTAGCAAAAGAATTAGGATATGATGCAGGATTTGGACCTGGAAAATATGCTGATGACGTAGCAACATTTATAGTAAAAGAGATGGTTGCTAGAGGAATGGTAAAAAAATAATATAAAATGATGTAGTATTTAGAGAGCATTGGATGAAAAAGACTTGAATCAAATTTGATTTAGTGTTAAAATATCATTCAAGGCTCTCTTTTTATTTGAGAGGAAAAAAAGATAGGGTGAGGAGAATGAAAATTATAAAATCATTATTGATTTCATTATTTGTTATTGGAACAACAGTGTTTGGATTTGAAGGAGAAAAGAAATGGACAACTGTTGCTACATATGATAATGAAATAGCAGATGGGGTTATTTTAAATGAAAAGTATTCTGGTGGACATCCAAAAATTTTAGATTATGTTTTTGTTAGAACAAGAACTGCTAATTTGAGAGAACAACCAAATACTAAATCTAAAATTATTAGAAAGTTTAACTATGATACTAAACTTATAGCTTTAGAAAAAATATATGACTATGGAAATTATTGGTATAAAGTTAAAGCTACAACAGGAGAAGAGGGGTATATATCTTCATCAGTTGTAAGAAAGAGAATGTTTAGATTTGAAAAAGCACTTGATAAAATAAAAGAGCTTGAAAAGTTTATAGCTACAGAAATGGATGAGGGAAGAGAAATAGTGAGTACAAACTCTTATGTACCTAATCCTAATAATGTTAATTTTAAAAGAGAAAAAGACAAATATGGAACTTCACTAGATCAAAATATAGTTGGTTATTATGGTGAGGAAAGAATATTTGTTCCAGATAGATCAATATTATCAATTTTAGAAAAAGGAAAAACAACTTCAAAGGTAAAAGTAGCATCTATAAAAGAGCCTTTAGTTATTGAAAATAAGAGAATATCAAGAAATCCTAAAATAAGTAGAGATTTTAGAAAAGTTATAGCTATTGATATAGAAAATCAAAATATGATTGTTTTTGAAAAAAATAACGATGTTTGGGAAGTTGTATCATATGTTTATAGTAAAACTGGTATAGAAAGTGAATTAGGATTTGAGACACCAAAGGGATTCTTTATAGCTCCAATGGCAAAATATATTATGCCATATAATAGTGAGATTGGAGAGAAACAAGGTTATGCTAGATATGCTATTAGATTTTCTGGTGGAGGATATCTTCATGGAACTCCTATAAACTATGAGGAAGAGACAAATAGAGAGTTCTTTATGAGAGCTAAAGAAAAAACACTTGGGACATTTACAGGAACAAGAAAATGTATAAGGACAACAGAACCTCATGCAAAATATCTATTTGAGTGGATGGTAAAAAATCCTAATAAAAGTAGAAATGAACAAGTTCCTAGTGAAAATGTAATGTTTGTTATTTTCTAATTTATTATTAGAGGAGGAAAAATGAAAAAAAGTTTAATTTTACTATCAGCAGTAGCAATAATTGCATTAACAGGTTGTACATCAGCAGAGAAACCAATGAAAGAGATGGTAATAACAGAAACTGAAAATCAATTTGTAATGGAAGATATTGATGTTTCTAAAAAGACTTTAGAGGAACTTATTGTATTTAATGAAGAGGGAGTAACTATTAGAAAAGAGGGGAATAACCTTGTACTTTCAATGCCTGAATTAGTACTTTTTGACTTTAATAAATATGAGGTTAAAAATAAAGTTAAAGGAAGCTTAAATACTTTAGCAAAAGCTTTAGAAGAGAATCCAGATATAAGAATAAAAATAGATGGATATACTGACTTTATTGGAAGTGAAGGGTATAACTTAGAACTTTCAGTAAAAAGAGCAAAAGCTATAAAAAATTATCTTGTGGATAGAGGAGTTAAAAGTTCAAATATCTCTATTGAAGGGTATGGAAAACAAAATCCTATAGCTAATAATGCAACAGCAGCAGGAAGAGCTAAAAATAGAAGAGTAGAATTTATAATTTCAAGAGATAGCTTATAAAATTTTATATTTTTGAGACTGTTTAATACAGTCTCTTTTTAGTTTAGTGAGCTACTTACCACTTAAAAAAGTAGATGATTTTTTGCCTGTTAGGTTAAATTAAGTTTTTGATTTATTTTGTAAAGAGATTAAAATTTTTATTAAATATTTTGCTTGTCCTTTAAAAAGTTTAAAGGAATTTTTATTAAAAAAACCTTGAAATAAGATAAATAAAAGATTATAATTTTAATAGCAGAGAATAAAATTCAGAGGGAGTGATTTTCAATGAATATCAATTTAGATGCTCATCTTGAGTATATTTTAGACACAACTGTAGATCTGATCTCAATACCAAGTCCAGTTGGTTTTACTGATGTCGTTATGGACAGAGTAGCACATGAACTTGATATATTAGGAGTTCCATACAGATTTACAAAAAAAGGAGCAATTATAGGTTACATTGAAGGGGAAGACAATGACTATAAAAAAATGATTTCTGCTCACCTTGATACACTTGGAGCAGTTGTTAAAAAAATTAAATCTAATGGAAGACTTGAACTTATAAATGTTGGAGGTTGTCCTTGGGCAGGAGTAGAAGGTGAAAATCTTACTGTTCACACTCTTGATGGAAGAGAATATGAAGGAACTTTACTTCCTATAAAATCATCTGTACATATCTATGGAGATGTAGCTAGAGAGATGCCTAGAACAGCTGAAACTATGGAAGTAAGACTAGATTATGATGTAAAAACTGCTGAAGATACAGAAAAGCTTGGAATTAGAGTAGGAGATTTTGTTTCATATGAAACTCGTACTAGAATAACTGAAACTGGGTATATTAAATCAAGATATTTAGATGATAAACTTTGTGTAGCACAAATTTTAGGATATATAAAAGTTCTTAAAGATTTTGGATTAAAACCAAAAACTGGTTTATATGTATACTTCTCTAACTATGAAGAGATTGGACATGGAGTATCTGTAATTCCTGAGGATTTAGATGAGTTTATAGCTCTTGATATTGGACTTGTAGGAGAAGATGCTCTTGGAGATGAGAGAAAGGTTAGTATTGCTGCTAAAGACTTTAAAACTCCATATGATTTACATGTAAGAAGAGGGCTTATGGAAGCTGCTGAAGAGGCTGGAGTTCAATATACAGTAGATGTATATAATAGATATGGTTCAGATGCTAGTGCTGCTGTATTACAAGGATTTGACTTTAGATGTGGTTGCATAGGACCAAGTGTTGATGCTTCTCACCACTATGAAAGAACTCATATTGATGGAGTTATGGAAACTGTTAAATTGATGTTAGCTTATCTATAATTTTTATTTAGTTAAGTATTTATTTAAATAGAAATGATATAGGAGACTACTATAAATTGATATTCAATTTAGGTAGTCTCTTTTAATTCTTTTATAATTTATAAAACTTTTTGTTTTTATAGTTGTCTTTTTTTAGAAAACATTGTAATATTATATATATAATATAAAATTAATTAATGTTTGTTGGGGTTGGTTTATTATGAAAGTTTTAAACAAAATGTTGCTAAATTGGATCTATATGCTCTGTTTTTTAGGGGGATACATAAATGCCATTTCAATTGTAAAGTATTCCTATACTGTTTCACATTTTACAGGACATATTTCAAAAGCTGCAATCAATATGATCAGTGGAAACTTTTTAGAAGTATTAAAAATTATCTCTATAGTTTTTGCCTTTGTAATAGGAACTACAATATCTGGGTATCTAGTTGAAGGAAGGGAGTTTAACTTAAAAAGAAGATATGGTTATGCTTCTATAAGCTTAGGGCTAGGGCTTATGTTGATGTATATATTTGCTTATGATACAATACTTTTCTTCTACTACCTACCATTTATGATTGGAGTAGAAAATGGATTGTTTGTTTCTTATAAAGGGGTTGTAGTTAGAACCTCTCATATCACTGGAAGTTTAACAGATGCTGGAGTATATATAGGGCATTATCTGAAAGGTAAAAAAGAGGATAAATGGAAGATATATTTTTGTGTTTTCACTATTGTTTCATTTATGCTTGGAGGGTTCTTTGGAATAGAAGCTTATAATATATTTCATAAAGAGGCGTTCTTAGTTGCATCTTTTGGTTATCTTTTAGTAGGGATAGAGTATTTTGTTATTAGACAAAGATATAGAAAGATTGCTGAATATCCTGATTCAAAGTTATATTAATAAAAAAGTTCATTATTTTGTAGTGAACCCATTTTCTTAGACACATATTTTAATTGTTGATTAACAAGGATTGATTCCTGTATGATGCAGGAGTTAATCCTTTTAATTTTACTTTAATTCTTTTGTTGTTGTAATAATCTATATATT
>UQQO01000057.1 GCA_900543175.1 uncultured Fusobacterium sp. | reverse complement strand
GTTTATAAGATAGTCGTTGATGAAAATGATGAACAGTTAACTTCATGGGAACAGTTATATTTAAATGGTTTGGTTGATGATGCTGCACTTACACATGAATATTGGTATAAAAGTAAGCTTATTCCAGTAGAATATAATGAATATAGAATTAGTGAATGTGTAAAAAAGAGGTATATTATTATTAAAGTTTAAATATCATACACAGAGGAGGCTGTTTTTCATGGAAAAAAATGGAAAAAAAGTTGTAATTGGAGTTATTGGATCAGACTGTCACGCAGTTGGAAACAAAATTATACATCACGTATTAGAATCAAATGGGTTTGAAGTAGTAAATATTGGGGTTTTATCTCCACAAGCTGACTTCATAAATGCTGCAGTTGAAACAAATGCTGACGCTATAATTGTTTCTTCTCTATATGGACACGGAGAGCTAGATTGTCAAGGTATGAGAGAAAAATGTAAAGAAGCAGGACTTAATAATATCCTTCTCTATGTAGGTGGAAACATAGTTGTTGGAAAACAAGTTTGGGAAGACGTAGAAAAAAGATTTAAAGCTATGGGATTTGACAGAGTATACAAACCAGGAACACCTATTGAAGATACAACAGAAGATTTGAAAAAGGATTTAGGAATTGCTTAATTAGAATCTAAAAAAATATATTTACAGTAAAGAGAGTGGTTGTTATGAAAGTTTATCTAGCCATAGATTTTGGAAGTACATATACAAAACTTACAGCAATAGATATGGATAATGAAGTTATTTTAGCTACAGCAAAGGACATTACTACAGTTGAAAATGATATCATGATAGGTTTTAACAAAGCTTTTGATAAATTGAAAGCAGCTATAAGTGAAAAAGTAGATTTTGATTCTGTAGAATTTGTAAGTAAGACAGCATGTTCATCTGCTGCTGGTGGATTGAAGATGGTGGCTATAGGACTTGTACCTGAACTTACTGCTGAAGCTGCTAAAAAAGCTGCTCTAGGAGCAGGGGCAAGGGTTATAAAGACATATGCTTATGAATTGAATCACAGAGAGCTTGAAGAGATAAAAGCTACTCCTTTAGACATTATATTATTAGCTGGTGGAACAGATGGTGGAAACAAAGATTGTATCATACATAATGCTAAAATGATTGCAGAGTATAAACTTAATGTACCAGTTGTAGTTGCAGGAAATAAAGCAGCTATAGATGAAGTTGAAGCTATTTTCAAAGAAGCTGGGATAGATCACTTTATTACAGAGAATGTAATGCCTTTCATAAACAAACTTAATGTTGAACCTTGTCGTGAAGAGATAAGAAAAGTTTTCATGGGAAGAATAGTTGAAGCAAAAGGTATGAAAAATGCTGAGGAATTTATAAAAGGAATTTTAATGCCAACACCTGCTGCAGTTTTAAAAGCAGCTGAAGTTTTAGCAGAAGGTACTGATGATGAAGATGGAATAGGAGACCTTATAGTTGTAGATATTGGTGGAGCAACAACAGATATTCACTCAATAGCTAAAGGGGAACCTACAAAACCTTCAATCATGATAAAGGGTCTGGAAGAACCTTATGCTAAGAGAACAGTTGAGGGAGATCTTGGAATGAGATATTCAGCAATAGCTCTTTTAGAAGCTGCAGGAACTAGAAAGATCAGAAACTATCTGCATGATTCTTTAAAACAAGTTGATGTTAAGGCAAATTGTCAATATAGACACGATCATATAAAAATGGTACCACAAAGTGAAGAAGAGATCAGATTTGATGAAGCTATGGCTATGGCAGCAACTGAAATAGCTATGACTAGACACTGTGGAGTACTTGAATGTGTATACACTCCAATGGGAACTATGTTTAACCAAAGTGGTAAGGACTTAACAGAAGCTCCTTATGTAATAGGTACAGGTGGAGTTATCATTCATAGTAAGAATCCAAGAGGAATATTACAAGCAGGAAACTTTAATGAGCAAGATCCTGTGCACTTAAAACCACAAGATCCTAAATTCTTAGTAGATAAAACATATATTTTATCTTCTATGGGATTATTAGCTCAAGAATATCCTGATTTAGCAGTTAGAATATTGAAAAAATATTTAGTCGAAGTATAAGAGAAAAATAAGGAGGAAAATTTAAATATGAAACTTAGATTTAAAAAATGGACTGAAGAAGAGTTCTTTGAAATGAGAGAAGAAGTTTTAAAAGGATGGCCTACAGGAAAAGACGTTAACCTTGAAGAAGCAGTTGCTTACCATAAATCATTACCAGAATCAAAAAGCTTCTCTAAAAAATTAGTAGATGCTAAAAAAGCTGGAATTACATTAGCACAACCTAGAGCAGGGGTTGCTTTAATTGATCAACATATAGAACTATTAAGTTACCTAGATAAAGTTGGAGGAGCAGATTTACTTCCTACAACAATCGACTCTTACACTAGACAAAATAAATATGAAAACTGTGAAAGAGGAATAGAAGAATCTAAAAAAGCTGGAAGATCATTACTTAACGGATTCCCAGGTGTAAACCACGGAGTAGCAGGATGTAGAAAAGTAGTAGAAGCTATAGATCTACCTTTACAATTAAGACACGGAACTCCAGATGCTAGACTTCTTTCTGAAATCATGATCGCAGCAGGATATACTTCTGACGAAGGTGGAGGAATCAGTTATAACGTTCCTTATGCTAAATCAGTTTCATTAGAAAAAACACTTATTGACTGGCAATATGTAGATAGACTAGTTGGATGGTATGAAGAACATGGAGTATCAATTAACAGAGAACCATTTGGACCATTAACAGGAACTCTTGTACCACCTTCAATGTCAAACGCAGTTGGAATTCTTGAAGGATTATTAGCTGCTGAGCAAGGTGTTAAAAACATCACTTTAGGATATGGACAATGTGGAAACCTAATCCAAGACGTTGCTGCTATTAGAGCACTTGCTGAACAAGGAGAAGAATACTTTAAAGAGTATGGATACAATGATATAGATCTAACAACTGTATTCCACCAATGGATGGGAGGATTCCCAGAAGATGAAGCTAAAGCATTTGGAGTTATTTCAAATGGAGCTTCAGCTGCAGCACTTGCAGGAGCAACTAAAGTTATAGTTAAAACTCCTCACGAAGCTATCGGAGTACCTACAAAAGAAGCTAACGCACAAGGAATCAAAGCTACAAAAATGGTTCTTAACCTATTAAGAGGACAACAATTATCAATGTCTCCAGAATTAGCAAAAGAAATTGAAATTATAAAAGCTGAAACTAAATGTATCCTAGACAGAGTTCTAGAATTAGGAGAAGGAGACTGGGCTATCGGTATAGTTAAAGCATTTGAACAAGGAGTTCTAGATGTTCCATTTGCTCCATCTAAATACAACCTTGGAAAAATGATGCCAGCTAGAGACAACGTAGGAAAAGTAAGATACCTAGCAGTAGGAAACGTTCCATTAAGTAAAGAATTAGTAGATTACAACATGGAGCAATTAGAAGAAAGAGCTAAATTTGAAGGAAGACCAGTTGGATTCCAAATGACAGTAGACGATATTTTCGCTGTTGGAAAAGGAACTTTAATTGGAAGACCTGAAACTGAATCAATGAGAAACAACTAGTTTTATATTAGAATAAATCAGATGTATAGTGTAAACTAAAAAATGATTTATAAGATAAATATAAAATCAATTAGTAAATTAAATTATGAATTTGCATTTAAAATAAAAATAGATTATATATATAAGTATAATAATAAGAGCAGGAGAGCCGATCTCCTGCCCAACTAATAAATCTTAGGAGGATTAATTATGAAAATTGTAGATGTAGTATGTTCTGCAGGAAAAACTGGATTTTATTTTGATGACCAAAGAGCTATAAAAGCAGGAGCTGGACATGATGGAATGTTCTATCTAGGAACTCCAATAACTCCAGGATTCAAATCAATAAGACAAGCAGGAGAAGCTATTTCTGTATTACTTATTCTTGAAGATGGACAAGTTGCTCACGGAGATTGTGCTGCTGTTCAATATTCAGGTGCAGGAGGAAGAGATCCTCTATTCCTAGCTAAAGATTTTATACCAGTAATTGAAAAAGAAATTGCTCCAAAATTAATCGGAAGAGAACTTGACAACTTCAAATCTCTAGCTGAAGAATTTGATAAAATGGAAGTTAATGGAAAAAGATTACATACAGCAATAAGATACGGAATCACTCAAGCTTTACTAGATGGTGTTGCAAAAGCTAGAAAAGTAACTTTAGCAGAAGTTATAAAAGCTGACTACAATACAGGATTAGAAATCACTAAGAGACCTATATTCACTCAATCAGGAGACGACAGATATGTAGCTGCTGATAAAATGATAATCAAAGAAGCTGACGTATTACCTCACGCTTTAATCAATAACGTAAAAGAAAAATTAGGAGAACACGGAGAAATCCTTCTTGACTATGTAAAATGGTTAAGAGACAGAATCATTTCTCAAAGAACTGATGAAAACTACTCACCTATATTCCACATTGACGTTTATGGAACTATCGGTGCTGCATTTAACTGTGACACTAAAAAAATGGCTGACTACATTGCTACATTAGTAGAAGCTGCAAAACCATTCAAACTAAGAATTGAAGGACCTATGGACGTTGAAGACAGAGATAAACAAATTGAAGCTCTTGCTGCTTTAACTGCTGAAGTAGATGCTAGAGGAATAGAAGTTGAACTAGTTGCTGACGAATGGTGTAATACTCTAGAAGATATTAAACTATTTGCTGATAAAAAAGCTGGACACGTAGTTCAAATCAAAACTCCAGACCTAGGAGGAGTTAACAACATAGCTGATGCAATTCTTTACTGTAACAAAGTTGGAATCGGATCATACTGTGGAGGAACTTGTAACGAAACTAACAGATCTGCTGAAGTTACTACTAACATCGGTATGGCATGTGGAGCTCTTCAAGTTCTAGCTAAACCAGGAATGGGTGTTGACGAAGGATACATGATCGTATTCAACGAAATGTCAAGAGTTGAAGCTCTAGTTAAGAGAAGAAATAAATAGTTTTCTTTGAAAAAATATAATTATAATTTATTTTGAAAGTTGGAGGAAGGTAGTTATATGACTACCTTTTTCCTTTAATTGGCAAAGATATAAAGAGGGAAATAAAAATTTAATTGAGGTGAATTAAATGAGATTAAATAAAGCTGCAAAATGCGGT
Source organism: uncultured Fusobacterium sp. (assembly GCA_900543175.1). Taxonomy (GTDB): domain Bacteria; phylum Fusobacteriota; class Fusobacteriia; order Fusobacteriales; family Fusobacteriaceae; genus Fusobacterium_A. Next base: position 8,104 of record UQQO01000057.1, on the reverse strand, counting down.
ACTTTAGAATCAAATGATATATTTGTAATTCTTACTCCTGCTGAAAGTGGAATAGAAATCGAATTAGAAAGTACTGTTGAAAAACAATTTGGTGCTCATATGAGAGAAGTTATAAAGAATAAATTAGTTGAACTAGGAGTTGAAGGGGTAAAAGTTCAAGCTCAAGATAAGGGAGCTTTAGATTTTACTATTAGAGCAAGAATAGAAGCAGCAGTTGCTAGAGCATTATAGTTCAAAGATTATATTTAATTTATGAGAGGTGTTTAGTGTGGAATTAAGAAGAACAATGTTATTTATGCCAGGAAATAACCCTGGAATGCTTCAAACAGCTCCTGTTTTTGGATCAGATGCTGTTATATTTGACTTAGAAGATGCAGTTGCATTAACAGAGAAAGATGCTGCAAGAGTTTTAATAAGTGAAGCTTTAAAAACTAATAAATATGATACAGTAGAAGTTGTAGTAAGAATTAATCCGCTATCTACTCCATATGCTGAAAAAGATATAGATGTAATAGCTAGATTAAAACCAGATGCTATTCTTTTACCAAAAGCTTGTCCAGAAGATATCAAAGTATTAGATGAAAAATTAAATGCAATTGAAAAAGAGATGGGATTTGAAGCTGGAAGTATAAAAATTCATCCACTAGTAGAAACTACTTATGGAGTTGAAACTGTATATGAAACAATAAAAGCAAGTCCAAGAGTAATATCTGTATTACTAGGAGGAGAAGACTTAGCTGCTGACTTAGGAGTTAAGAGAACAAAAGCATCTGATGAACTTTTCTATGCAAGAACAAAAGTTGTAAATGCTTGTAAAGCTTGTAAAGTTGATGCAATAGATACTCCATTTACAGATACAAATGACTATGAAGGATTAATGGCAGACTCATTAAAAGCTAAAATGTTAGGATTTACAGGTAAATTAGCTATAAACCCTAGACAAATAGATACTATTCATGAAGCTTATTCACCTTCACAAGCAGAGATTAATCATGCTTTAAGAGTAATGGCTGCAAAAGAAGAAGCTGCAAGAGAAGGACTAGGAGTATTCTCATTAGATGGAAAAATGGTAGACCTTCCAATAATAAACAGAGCTATTCATACATTGGATATTGCTAGACTTATTGGTCTAATAGATTAATCAATAATATGTGAGGTGTTTTATAGATGAAAAATATTTTAGGAAGAGAAGTTCCTGATTTTATAGAAGGATATGGAAAAGTAAATCATTATAATGGATATTTAGCAAATACAACAGGAGTAGTAAAGAAAAACTATAACTTTAAAACTGTTACTCCAGAAGATAGCAAACTTCATACAGATTTAGCAGAACTTATGGATAAGTTACCATTGAGAGATGGAGTGGTAATATCTTTCCACCACCATTTAAGAAATGGAGACTATGTTTTAAATCTTGTAATGGAAGAGATAGCTAAAAGAGGATATAAAGATATAACAATAGCTGCAAGTTCAATTTTCCCATGTCACAAACCATTAGTAGAGATGATAGAAAAAGGAATTGTAACTCAAATATATGCAGGATATATGTCAGGACCAGTTGCTCAAGCAATTTCTGAAGGAAAAATGCAAAAACCAGCAGTAATGCACACTCATGGTGGAAGAGCAAGAATAATGGAAACTGGAGAAGTTGAAGTTGACATCGCTTTCGTTGCTGCTCCAACTTCTGACGAATATGGAAACATCAATGGAGTAGATGGAAAATCTGCTTGTGGAGCTTTAGGATATGCTCATTCAGATGTAGAAAATGCAAAATTAGTAGTAGCTATTACTGACAATCTAGTTCCTTACCCTAATACAACAATTGAAATTAACCAAACTTTAATTGACTATGTATTAGTAGTAGATGCAATTGGAGATCCTAAAGGAATTGTATCAGGAACTACTCAAATAACTAAAAACCCTATTGGATTAAAAGTTGCTGACTTAACAGCTAAATTTATAGAACAATCAGGATATTTAAAAGATGGAATGAGTTTCCAAACAGGAGCAGGAGGAATATCTCTAGCAGTTGCTGCTCAAGTAAAAAATCTTATGAAATCTAAAAATATTGTAGGAAGCTTTGCAGCAGGAGGAATCACAGGATATATCGTTGATATGTACAAAGAGGGATTATTTAAAGCTCTATTTGACGTTCAATGTTTTGACTTAAATGCAATTAAATCAGCTAAAGAAAATCCTAATCATATAAAAATGTCAGCATCAATGTATGCAAATGCTAACAATAAAGGTTCTGTAGTAAATAAATTAGATATAGTTATTCTAGGAGCTACAGAAATGGATACTAACTTTAACGTAAACGTAACAACAGGATCTGATGGAGTGATCATGGGAGGATCTGGAGGACATAGTGATACAGCAGCTGGATCAAAACTATGTATCATAGTATCTCAATTAGTAAATGCAAGAATCTCTGTAGTTAAAGATAGAATCACAACAGTTACAACTCCAGGAGAAACAGTTGACGTTCTAGTTACAGAAAGAGGAATAGCAATTAACCCTCTAAGAAAAGACTTAATTGAAAAATTCAAAAATTCTAAACTACCAATTAAAACTATTGAAGAATTAAAAGAGATTGCTGAATCTATGACTGGAAAAGAGGAAGCTATTGAGTTTGAAGATAGAGTAGTAGCAGTAGTTCAATACAGAGATGGATCAGTAGTTGACGTAGTAAGACAAATAAAAAAATAAAATAAAAAATATTATTGACAAAATAAGTATAAAATTATATAATTCAAATGTAGAAGAGTGTACTTAATTACCATCAAGAGAGATTGAGGGACTGGCCCGTTGAAATCTCAGCAACCTGCTTACTAAAAAGTGTGGTGCTAACTCCTGATAGATGGAATGGATTATAGAATAAGTGTTTTAATCCCTTCATCTGTCTTGAGATGAAGGGATTTTTATTTTTATAGTTATTTATTATTTTAATTGATTATCATAGGAGGAAAAAATGAAAAAATTAACTTATTTCACATCAGAATTTGTATCTCCTGGACATCCAGATAAAGTATCAGACCAAATTTCAGATGCTGTATTAGATGCTTGTTTAGCAGATGACCCTAATTCAAGAGTAGCATGTGAAGTATTTTGTACTACTGGACAAGTTGTTGTAGGAGGAGAAATTACAACTACAACATATATTGATATCCAAGATATCGTTAGAAGAAAAATAGATGAAATTGGATATAGAGAAGGGATGGGATTTGACTCTAACTGTGGAGTTTTAAATGCAATTCACTCACAATCTCCAGATATTGCTATGGGAGTAGACATTGGAGGAGCAGGAGACCAAGGAATAATGTTTGGAGGAGCAGTTAAAGAAACTCCAGAATTAATGCCATTAGCAATAGTTTTAGCAAGAGAAATCTTAGTAAGACTTACTAAAATGACTAGATCAAAAGAGTTAGCATGGGCAAGACCAGACTCAAAATCACAAGTAACTTTAGCTTATGATGAAAATGGAAAAGTAGATCATGTTGATACAGTAGTAGTATCAGTTCAACATAACCCAGATGTAACACAAGAACAAATAAGAGAAGAAGTTATAGAAAAAGTAATTAAACCAGTATTAGAAAGTTATAACCTAGATCCAGCTCAAGTTAAAAAATTCCATATCAACCCAACAGGAAGATTTGTAATTGGAGGACCTCACGGAGATACTGGAGTTACAGGAAGAAAAATTATAGTTGACACTTATGGTGGATACTTTAGACATGGTGGAGGAGCTTTCTCTGGAAAAGACCCTTCTAAAGTTGACAGATCAGCAGCTTATGCAGCAAGATGGGTAGCTAAAAACGTTGTTGCAGCAGATTTAGCTGACAAATGTGAAATCCAACTATCTTATGCAATTGGAGTAGTTGAGCCTACATCAATAAAAGTAGATACATTTGGAACAGGAAAAGTAGATGAATATGAATTAGCAGAAGCTATTAAAAAAGTATTTGATCTAACACCTAGAGGAATTGAAAAAGAACTTGAATTGAGAAGTGGAAAATTCAAATATCAAGATCTAGCAGCTTTTGGACATATTGGAAGAACAGATTTAGATATTCCTTGGGAAAAATGTAATAAAGTAGAAGAATTAAAAAAAGCTTTAAATAGATAGAACATTGTTTAGACTAGAGAAAAGCTCTCTAGTCTAAATTTTTTGTGGGAGGAAGATATGAAAAAAATTGTTGTATTTTTATTAAGTTTATTGATGGGGACTTTAGCTTTTGGAGAGAGAATTGCTTTAATAGGAGCTATGGATTCAGAGATTGAACTTCTAAAAAAAGATATAAAAAATATCAAATCAGAAAAAATTGGAGAGATTGAGTATTTTCAAGGAAAGTTAGAAGGAAAGGATATAGTTTTATTAAAAACTGGAGTAGGAAAGGTAAATGCAGCTATAGGAGCTAATACAGTTATTAGGGAGTATAAGGTAGATAAGATAGTATTTACAGGAGTTGCAGGGGCAATAGATAACTCTTTAAATATAGCTGATATAGTTGTATCTGAAGATCTAGTTCAACATGATGTGGATCTAACAGCTTTTGGTAGACCAGCAGGATTAATTCCAGGACAAGAAACAGTAGAATTTAAAGCAGATGAAAAGTTAAAAAAAGTAGCTTATGATTCAGCAGTGAAAGTTTTAGGAAAAGATAAGGTAAAAATTGGAAGAATAGCAACTGGAGATCAATTTATAGCTTCTAAAGATAAAGTAAATTGGATAGGAAAAACTTTTAATGCCTCAGCAGTAGAAATGGAAGGGGCAGTAGTTGCTCAAGTAGCTAAAACATATGGTGTACCTTTTGTAGTTTTAAGAGCTATGTCTGATAAAGCTGATGGAAGTGCAACAATGGTTTATGAGGAATTTGAAATTTTAGCAGCAGATAATTCAGCTAAGATAGTTAAAGAGATGCTAAAAAATATGTGATTAAAGAAACTAATTAGAGTGTTAGCTTTTATATAAGTTAAACTTCTAGTTAGTTTTTTATTTTATTAATTCCTTTTAAAATAGTTCAAAAATATTGACACTCCTTGTATTGAATGTTATACTTTTAAGGTATGACTTTAAAAGGAGTGTTTTTTATGAATAAATTAAAAAAGAAAGCTATCAGTTTAGAAGCCTTTGTATGTTTAGGAGTTTTAGGAGGGGTTTGTACTGCCATAGCTAAGATAATGGGACCAGTAAATATGATAAATACAGTTATGGGAACGGCTCATGATCTTTTGATAAATACAGTATTTTTTATAATGGGAGTAGCAGTACTAGCAGGGGCACTTTCATCTGTTCTTTCAGAATTTGGGGTTATTGCACTGATAAATAAGATATTATATTTTGTTATCTATCCTCTATATAGATTGCCAGGAGCTTCAGCTTTAGCAGTGGTTACTACATATATTTCAGATAATCCAGCAGTTTTAGGGTTGGCAGCAAATAAAGAGTTTAAAAAATATTTTAAAAACTATCAATTTACAGCTTTAACAAATTTAGGAACATCTTTTGGTATGGGATTTATAGTATCAGCTTTTATGGTAGCACAAGGTGGATTGTTAAAGGAAAATCTTTTTAAGGCTGTTTTAATCGGAAACTTAGGTGCAATTATAGGAAGTATAGTCAGTGTTAATCTGATGATACATTATAGTAAAAAATATTTTAAAGAGCTAGGAGAGTTAGAAGAGGAAACAAAGGTAGAGAAGTTTGTTTTTGATACTAGAGAGATAAGAAGTGGTTCTGTATTTGGAAGATTTTTAGAGGCTATGTTAGAGGGAGGAAAAATTGGAGTTGACATGGGAATTGCAATAATTCCTGGAGTTATAATTATATGTACAACAGTTTTAATCTTAACTAATGGGATGCCAGAAGGTGGATATACAGGGGCTGCTTATGAGGGGATTGGTGTTTTACCAATAATAGGAGCGAAGTTAAACTTTATTTTAAAACCTCTATTTGGATTTAGTAGTCCAGAGGCAATAGCTTTTCCTATTACAGCTTTAGGAGCAGTTGGAGCAGCTATTGGACTTGTACCTCAATTTATAAAGGAAGGGGTAATAGGAGCAAGGGAGATAGCAGTATTTACAAGTATGGGAATGTGTTGGAGTGGTTATTTGAGTACCCATGTTGCTATGATGGATAGTTTAAATTATAGGGAACTTACTGGAAAAGCTATCTTTAGTCACACAATAGGTGGACTTATAGCAGGAATGTCAGCTAACTTTTTATTTAGTTTATTTTTAGGTTAATAAAGGAAGTAAGAGGTATCCTTTGAATAATCATTATAAGAAAGAGATTAATTTCAAAGGAGGAACAGTTATGAAAATTAAAGAAAGTTTAATTACAAGAATCGACCTTGAAAAACTAGCTGATATTTTAAAAGAGGGAAAAGAGGAATTTAAAGAAAAAGAGAAAAAAGTTGAGATCACATTCAATGGTTATGATGCTGAAATTGTAAAATCAATCTCTTATGTAGTAAATGATAGATTCATTGATGAAAATAAGGAAAAACTAATAAAACTAGGTGTATTGAAATAAAATTTTAGAAAAGGAGAGAAATCTCCTTTTCTTTTATTTGAAAATAATTTTTCATTTTAGAAAATTAAGTTAATCTACGTTCTATTTTTGGTAAAGTTTTACGTAAATAAAACATAAAAATAAAAAATATCTTTACATTATCAAATAAAAGGTCTATAATAGGATTATAAAGTAAATAGAAAATGGAGGTAACATTATGCCAACAGTATATGAAAGAGCTTTAGAATTACATGAAAAAAATAAAGGAAAATTGTCAATAGTATCAAAGGTTGCAGTAAAAAATAAAGATGATTTAAGTTTAGCTTACTCTCCAGGGGTAGCAGAACCTTGTAGAAAAATTGCTGCAAATAAAGAGGATGTTTATAAATATACTTCTAAAGGAAATTTAGTAGCAGTAATAACAGATGGAACAGCAGTATTAGGACTTGGAGATATAGGACCAGAAGCAGCACTACCAGTAATGGAAGGAAAATGTGTTCTATTTAAAGAGTTTGCAGGAGTAGATGCAATTCCAATTTGTTTAGATACTAAAGATCCTGAAGAAATTATAAGAACAGCAAAATTATTAGCTCCAGGGCTTGGAGGAATAAACTTAGAGGATATTTCTGCCCCTAGATGTATAGAGATAGAAACAAGATTAAAAGAGGAATTAGATATTCCAGTATTCCATGATGATCAACATGGAACAGCTATAGTTGTTGCAGCTGGATTAATAAATGCTTTTAAATTCTTAGGTAAAAAATTCTCTGAAGCAAAAGTTGTTGTAAATGGAGCAGGAGCAGCAGGAAGTTCAATAGCAAAACTTATTCATAAATTAGGAGTAACTAATCTACTTGTATTAGATAGACCTGGAATTCTTAGAAGAAGCGAGAAAGATTCTTACGATTTCTCTAAGAGAGAATTAGCAGAACTTACTAACCCAGATGATATTAAAGGGGATCTATCAGTAGCAATTAAAGACGCAGATGTATTTGTAGGGGTATCAGTTGGAAATATTTTAACTACTGAAATGGTAAAAACTATGAATAAAGATGCAGTAATTTTTGCAATGGCTAACCCAACTCCTGAAATTATGCCAGAAGATGCTTTAGCAGGAGGAGCAAGAATAGTAGGAACAGGAAGATCAGACTATCCTAACCAAATCAACAATGTTCTTGTATTCCCAGGATTATTTAAAGGTGCATTAGAGGCTAAATCTAAGAAGATAACTGAAGAGATGAAACTTGCAGCAGCAAACGGATTAGCTTCACTTCTTAAAGAGGAAGAGTTAAATGAAAATTATATAATTCCAGATGCTTTTGATCCTAGAGTTGCAGATGCAGTTGCAGCAGCAGTTAAAAAAGTAGCAAAAGAACAAGGAATTTGTAGAGAATAAAGATAGAGGACAAGGTTTCTTGTCCTCTTATTATTTAGTTATAATTTCCAAAAGTAGTAGTCGTTTGCACTCCTCTACTTTTGGAAATTACATCAACTTGATGTTGGGGATAATCTACTTTTTTAATTAGAGTTATTCCTAATATCAGCTAAATGTAATTTGGAGAAGAATATTAGAGAGAGTTACGAAATCTG
>UQQO01000056.1 GCA_900543175.1 uncultured Fusobacterium sp. | reverse complement strand
TATTTTTTTATTTTTTTGAATTTTAAAATCTATACTTTCCTAATTAATAAAAAATTGGCTAAAACTGTTATAACGATTCTAGCCAATTATTTTCTAATTATTAATATTTTCCATCTGCTAAATCTCTAAAATTAACAGCTTCTAATCTCTTTACAAAATCATCCTCTATACTTTTCATAACTCTGTGGATTCCACAATTTCCACCTCTTAAAGCACAACTTTCAGGTGATTCCATACAATCTTTTAAACAAATTTTTCCCTCTATTGATTCAATAGCATCTTTAAGAGTTATCTCTCTACCATCTCTTTTTAATCTGTATCCCCCTCTAGCACCTTTAAAGATAACTACTAAATCAGCTTTCTCTAACTTTTTTAAAATTCTTAAACTAAAAAGATGAGGTATGTCCTCTTTTTCAGATATCTCATTTGAAGATACAATTCTATCCTCTCCATTTTTAGTTAAGTATAGAAGTATTCTAAATGCATATTCTATCTCGTTTTTTAATCTCATCGCTTTTTCTCCTATAATACCTTCCTACATTTTATAAAACATATTGCAATTATAGCACATTAAGTAGGTAATAACAATATTTTTATTGATATTTTAACTTATCTCCCTTGCATTATCTACTTTTTCTCCTAAAGCTGCTTTTATAGCAACAATTGCCACTTCCAATTGATCTAAATCTGGCTCTTTAGTTGTAATTCTTTGAAGTGATAGCCCTGGGAATGCCACTAACTTCACCCAACATCTATCTAAATGGTTACTGCTATATCTTTGAATCTCATATGAGATCCCTGCTATTACAGGCATCATAATAACTCTTAATACAACCTTTATAATTATTTTTTGTAACATATCTTTAGGTACTGGCAATATAAAATCCATACATGAAAATACAATTATTGAAATTAACATTACTATTAAAAGAAAGCTTGTCCCACATCTAGGATGTAGTGTAGTAAACTTCTTAGCATTCTCTGGTGTCAACTCCAGTCCATTTTCATAGGCATATATAGATTTGTGCTCTGCTCCATGATACTCATAAACTCTCTTTACATCCTTTGAAAAAGATATTACCCATATATAAAATATAAAGAATACCAATCTCAATACAGCTTCTAAAAGATTTGAATGAATCTTATTATTGCTAAATACAAAACTTCCAATTAAAGATGGAATCACAACAAATAATCCTATTCCTAAAGCTAAAGATACAACTGTTGTCATAACAGCTTCTTTTTGAGTTATTTGCTCTTCCTCTTCAACTTCTGATTGATTAGCTGAAAATGTAAGCTCCTTTATCCCCATAACAAGTGCATCAAAAAGTGAAACTGCACCTCTTACAAAAGGTATCTTTGCTAATTTTCCCCTATTCGATGAAATTTTCGTTTTCTTATATACAATCTCTCCTGAGGGTTTTCTCACTGCTGTTGCTAACCATTGAGGACTTCTCATCATAACACCCTCAATTACAGCTTGCCCCCCTATACTAATTTTCTCTACCATCTTGCTCCTCTCCAAAGACTATTTTTTTAAAATAACAAATGTTAAGTCGTCCACTTGTTCATAGTCTCCTCTAAAATCAGTTATCGCTTTTAAAATGCTCTCTTTTATCTCTTCAGGTTCTCTATCTTTGTTTTGATATACAACCTCTTTCAATCTATCAATTCCAAACATATCTTTATTACTATTTTCAGTTTCATTTATTCCATCAGTATAGAAAACTACAATATCTCCATCGTTTAATTTTAACTCTCCATGTCTATATGAATACTCTTTAAGGAATCCAATTGCTACTCCTTTTACAGTATGTAATTCAACTGTATCTGTTTCTGCTCTATACACTACAAGAGGGTTATGCCCTGCATTTGAATATGATAAAATCTGAGTTTTTCTATTATATTTACTGTGCATCATTGTGATAAACATATCCTCAGTTATATCTGGATATATCAATCTATTTAATTCATTAAGATTTTTTTCTGGCTCCATATCAGCAGTAATCATCAATGTTTTCAATACCGATCTTCCCAATGCCATCAAAAATGCTGCTGGTACTCCCTTACCGCTTACATCTGCTATTGTAATACAACAGTTATCCTCATCTACTACTGTATAATCATAATAGTCCCCTCCAATCTCCTTTGCTGGCTCAAAGAAATTGGCAATTTTTAATCCAAAAATATCATTGATATTTGCTGGAAGAATTTTCTTTTGAATTCTAGCAGCAACTTCAAGTTCATTGGACATTCTCTCTTTTACAAGAAGAGCTGAATAGATTTGAGCATTATTTATAGCAATAGAAACTTGAATTACCAGTGCTGATATAGTTTCTTCATCTATATCAATCAATTTATTTCTATCTTCTATTACATATATAACCCCAAGTTCTTTTCCTTTTACAACAAGTGGAGAAATAACAACAACCTCGTCATCTCCAACAGCAAAGCCCTTTGAAAGATCTTCATAAATTCTCTTATAATCAGCTCTTGTAAACTCTTTTATCTCATCTTCACTAAAACTTATCTCTCCTCTAAATCTTATAGCTCCCTTTACTCTTCTATTTTTCAATTTTCCATTGTCCCAAAGATAAAGTGATATTCTTTTTGCTCCTGTAAGTACAAAATAAGCATCTAATATAATATTTATTATTTTATCCACTTCCAGAATTGAAAGAACCGCCCTTGATAGAGAGTTAAGATTTGATAGATTCTCTACCCTTCTTTCAAGAATATGGTTACTATACTCCAACTGTGTAGACTTAGTAACAAGAGCATCATATGTAACCTCTAACTCTTTTCTATACTCTCTCAACTCAACTATTGAGTTTTCAAGCTCTAATTCCTGCTTAATTATCTTATTTAAAGTCTCTATATACTCCTCTTTTAAAACTTCTGGAATATCTTCTAACTCCTGTCTTGCCCTAAGACTAGTCAATATTCTTATAATATCTTTAAAATTTTCTTTCTCCTGCCTCTTTAAAATATAAAAGAAAAATATTGTAAGCAGACAAAGAAAAAACATGTACAACATTAGTTAATCCTCCATTGATTTCCCTCTTCTTTTATATTTAAAATATCTCTAGGTACATCATCTACTTTTACACTTGCTTTTCTATTATCTCTTTTTTCTGGTGTTACTACTTTAAATCTTAACATATCCTTTATTTTAATATCCTCTTCATCTTCAAATTTAGATAGCAAACTTTTTGGATCTTTTATCTCTTCAACTTTTACTCCAAATCTATAATCTTTTACAGTATCTACATCTGTTCCCTCTACAAGTAGTATCTTATTTGGAATAATTCTTGGCTCTCCACCTGTTTTTAAAATAATAATATTTGCTTTTATATCATTCTCTTTTCCAAATGTATCTTTAGTATAGATAGGGAATCCCTCTGCTCCTGCTTCAACTATATTTTTTTCATCTACCTCTAATATAAAATCTTTAGCTATTGGATAGAACATTTTTGAAGTTAATTTTCTCTTATCAAAAACTTCAGATACTATTCTCATCTTATCTAGCTCAGTGTAATAAGCATACTCATCATACTCTCCAGATCTTTTTAAGTAATCAAACCAGTAGTAAACTTGTTTATTTAAGTATTGTTGAATAGTTCCTGCATTTGTAGGGAAATCTATTTTAATTTTAGAATCAATATAATCTTTCTCTTCTTGAGTCAGATCAGAGGCTGGTTTAAAGAAAACCTTTTCACTTTCTCTTACCTCTCTAATTCCAATATTTCTAATATCTTGATAAAGTTCATATGGAATGATAATATTCAAATCTTTTTTATGTGCTATCATTTTACCCATTAGAACATTCAAATTATCAAAAAATAGATCTTTCTCTTCTACTGTTTTAGGATAATCTAGTTTATAAGCTTTTAAAATATATTCCCCTCTTGACAATCCATTATTAAACTCTACTATTTGGCTTTGATCTCTTCTAGCAACTACACTTTGACAACCAGTTACTATAAAAGCTATCAAACTTAAAAATACTATTAGAATTTTCTTTTTCATACTTCCTCCAAATAAACTATTTTTTTAATTTTTCTAATATATTTTCTGCAACTTTTCTAGGAACAATCCTAGTTAAAGATTCTATACTTTCATTTTTTATTCTCTCAATAGAGCCAAACTCTTTTAAAAGAACTGTTTTTCTTTTTGTTCCAACACCTTCAATATCATCTAATTCTGATTTTAAAACCCTTTTGCTTCTCAGTTTTCTATGGTAAGTTACCCCAAATCTGTGAGCCTCATCTCTAACCCTTTGAAATATTTTAAGAGCCTCTTGATCTTTAGAGAATATATATGGCTCTTTCTCTCCATATTTATATATCTCCTCTTCTCTCTCTGCTAAACTTAAAAGATCTGAGATTCCATCTTTTCCCAATTCTCTCAATACCTCTCCAGCTGCATTTATCTGTCCAATTCCCCCATCTATTAAGATTACATCTGGAAATTGACTCTCCTCTAATTTTCCATAACGTCTAGTTATTACCTCTCTCATCATCTGAAAATCATCTGGAGTATCTTTACAAGTTATCTTAAATTTTCTATAATCTTTCTTTGATGCTCTCCCCTCTATTGAAACACTCATTGAGGCAACTGCATCTTTTCCTTGAGTATTTGATATATCAAAACACTCTATCTTTCTTGGATATCTTGTAAGTTGTAAAGTTGTATATAATTTATATAATCCCTCTTCAACTACACTTTTCTTTCTATAATAACTTTCTATATCTCTTTCTAAATTCAATTTTCCCATTTCAAGTAGTTCTTTTCTTCTACTTTTAATCTTTGGAAAGTGAAACTCTATCTTTCTATTTTTTATCTTTTTTAATGCCTCTAATATCTGCTCACTCTCTTTTTCATACTCACTTTGAAAAACTATACTATTTGGCAATGGATGTTTTGTATAAAATGATAAAATCACAGTTTCTAATACATTCTCATATATTTTATCCTTTAAACTTAAATTTGTCGAGATTTTTCCTAAAATTTTTCCATCTCTTACATTTAAAACACAGATAAAAACTCTCTCCTTTTCAATTCTCAAATTAAATATATCCTCATCCAGCTCTTTTCCATATTCAGTTACTTGATTATTTAAAATAGTTGATTCAATCTCTTTTATCTGCTCTCTATAAATAATAGCATTTTCAAACTCCATCTTCTCTGAAGCTAAATCCATCTTCTTATTAAGTTCTTCAACCAATAATTTTCCTTGCCCTTTTAATACTTGCTTTGCCTGTTCTACAAATGTATTATACTCTTTTTCCCTCTCTTTATATACACAAGGTCCTATACACATCTTCATATAGTATTTTAAACATGGTCTAGGATATTTCTTATTCATATCCCTTGTACAATCTCTAAGTTTAAATATCTTTACAAGCAACTTTTTTAACATCCATCCCCCTTGAGGATATGGACCAAAATATATTCCTGACTTTGTATCTAATGCCTTTGTTGTTCTTATAACTTGAATATTTGGAAATTTTTCCTTGCTAATTTTTATATATGGATATGTTTTTTCATCTTTTAACAGGATATTATATTTAGGCATATATTTTTTTATTAAGTTGTTTTCTAAAATCAGAGCATCTACTTCACTATTGCAGATTATAAATTCTATATTCTCAATATTCTTTACAAGCTCTTTTGTTTTCTCACTCTCGTGCTCTCTATTAAAATATGAAGACACTCTATTTTTTAGATTTTTAGCCTTTCCTACATAGATTACCTTTCCCAGATTCTTCATCAGATAAACTCCAGGATTCTCAGGTATCTCTATCTTTTTTATATCTATCATAAAATTACCAGTTCCTTCTCTCCTTCTCACGATGGCTAATATATACATTTAAACTTTCCACTTTTGAAAGTTCATTATGTAATAATCTAGCAAAAGTTACAGAACGATGTTTCCCACCACTACAACCTATTCCAATAGTAAGATGTTTTTTTCCCTCTTTTATGAAATTAGGAATTAAAAATTTTAGCATGTTTAATAATCTTTCAGCAAACTCTTGGGAGATATCATATTTCATAACATAGTCGTAAACCTCTGCATCTTCTCCAGTTTTCTCTCTAAGTTCCTCTATATAATATGGATTTGGTAGAAATCTTACATCAAAAAGTAGATCTAAATCAATAGGTATCCCATATTTAAAGCCAAAAGATTGAACATGGATATTTATCGCCTTTTCATGTGAATCTATCATTAAAATCTCTTTTAATCTCTCTGAAAGTTCTTTTGGTTTAATATCACTTGTATCTATTATTCCACTTGCTCTCTCCCTAATTGAAGCCATAATTTCACTTTCTTTATTTATACTTTCTAACAATGTAGCTGCTTCTAAAGGGTGTTTTCTTCTTGTCAAATTGTATCTATTTAAAATAACTTCATCTGATGCTTCAATAAATACAAGAGAAAACTCTACTCCTGCTCTTTCTATCTCATCTAGCAGTTTAAAAAACTCTTCTGTCACTTTAAATGAACGAATATCTATTCCTAATGCTAATTTTTCTATTGAAGTATTTACAAAAAAGCTGGCTACCTCACAAGGTAAGTTATCTACAACATAATATCCCATATCTTCTAATACATTTAAAGCCGTCGTCTTTCCTGCACCACTCAATCCACTTACTATAACAAACTTTTTTTTCTGCATAATTTCACCATTCTTTATATTTATTTAAAATTCTCTATAAAAACACTTATGCTTTATTATATCACAATTTTTATAAATAAAATATTTTTCTCTTAAAGAATCTATATATTTTCTAAAATTATACATTATTTTTTATTACCTGATCTTTTTTTGAAATAAATATTTTCAAAATAAAAACTACCCCTAAATTTTAGAGGTAGTTAGTTTTAATTACATTCTATCTAATGTTTTAATTCCTAATAGAGATAATCCCTCTTTAATAGTTTCCCCTGCTACTTTAGCAATTAGTCCTCTTGAATATAGAATATCATCTTCTTGATTTAAGATAGGACAACTATTGTAGAAACTATTGAATTTCTTAGAAAGTTCAAATAGATAATCTGCTATTATATTTGGTTTAAATGATTCAGCAGCTTTTAAAACAACCATTGGGAATGTTGCTATATGATCTGCTAATGCTCTTTCTTGTTTATTTTCTATTTTTATCTCTTTAGAGTAATCAATCTCTTTTCCTTCAGCAGCAGCTTTTCTTAAAATAGATTGGATTCTAGCATAAGAGTATTGTAAATATGGTGCTGTATTTCCTTCAAAACTTAATATCTTATCCCATTCAAATATGATTGGACTTTGTCTATTTTGAGAAAGGTCAGCATATTTTATAGCTCCTACTCCTACAACTTCAGCAATTTGATCTTTTTCCTCTACTGATAGATCAGGATTTTTCTCATTTACTATATCATAAGCTCTTTTCTTTCCTTCATCTAGAAGTTGCTCTAATCTAATTACATTTCCTTTTCTTGTTGAGAATACTCCATCAGCAAATCTCATAATACCAAACCAAATATGATATTTTTCAACATCCCAACCAAGCATCTCAGTTATTTTAAAGAATTGTTTAAAGTGATCTTGTTGTCTTTCATCTGTAAGGTAGATTAATTTATTTACATTATAGTTTTCTCTTCTAAATTTAATAGTAGCTATATCAGATGTTGAGTAAAGGAATGCTCCATCTTTCTTTTGTACTATACATGGGAATAGGTTATCTTCTTCTGGGAAGAATACAACTTTTGCCCCATCATCTTCTACTGCTAAACCTTTTTCTACAAGCTCATCTACAACACCTTGCATCATTGGGTGATAGAATGATTCTCCATAGTATGTATCAAAGTGTACATCAAGTCTTGTATATAATTTTTCATACTCATCAAGAGATACTTTTATAAACTCTTTCCAAAGAGCATAGTTTTCTTCATCTCCATCTTGAAGTTTTTTAAGCTCTAATCTTGCTTCCTCTTCAAGTTCTGGATGTTCTTCAGATTGTTTTGTAAACTCAACATATACTCTTTCTAATTCTTCAATAGCATTTTCTTTATAAGCTTCTTGATTAAGCCATTTTCTATATCCAATAATAAGTTTACCAAATTGTGTTCCCCAATCTCCTATGTGGTTATCAGCTACTAAATGGTATCCTAAATATCTATATATTCTAGCTACTGAATCTCCTATTATTGTTGATCTTAAATGCCCAATGTGCATTCTTTTAGCGATATTTGGAGAAGAGAAGTCTATTATTACATCTCCATCTCTGTTAAGGAATGAAAAATCATATTTCTCATTTCTTGATTTTTTTAGTAATTCTCCAAGATATTCACTTTTTAAAAATATATTAATAAATCCTGGTCCTGCTATTTCTAATTTATCTATTACATTATTAGGCTCAAGATTATCTACTATCTCTTGTGCTATTGCTCTAGGATTTTTTCCTATAATCTTAGAGTTCATCATAGCAAAGTTTGTTTGAAAGTCTCCAAATTTCTCATTTGTTGCCACAGATACTTCAATTTTCTTTGTTTCTATATCTCCATATACTTTTTTTACTGTAGCTTCAAATATCTTAGCTATCTCTCTATCTATAACCTGCACTCTTCCACCTCTTCTTTTTATTTTTTAAAATAAAAAAGGGACATGAAGTCCCGAAAGAATAAATCCAACCTACCGCCTCCAGTGTAGTTTTAGTCGCCAAAACCAAAAGTGGTAGTCAGTTATCTATAATATACAGAGTCCGTAAGTAACTTAAGCTTTAAGCC
This sequence comes from uncultured Fusobacterium sp., assembly GCA_900543175.1. Taxonomy (GTDB): domain Bacteria; phylum Fusobacteriota; class Fusobacteriia; order Fusobacteriales; family Fusobacteriaceae; genus Fusobacterium_A. The sequence continues at coordinate 4,844 of UQQO01000056.1, read as the reverse complement.
AATCGTGACTTTGCTGAGCTATTATACACAGCGCCAACCCCATGACGACATTAGGCCCAAAACCTCGTGAAAATAGCAAATAGGTCAGAAACTCTTATTCTTATACGAGAATTATATCACTTTTTTTATTTTTTTTCAATAACTTATATTAATTTAATGTAAATTTATTATTTCTCTTCCTCTTCATAAGTAGATTTTAAGTGTAGTTCTTCTAATTGATCTTCATCTACTATTCCAGGTGCTTCTGTCATTAGACATTGTCCTTTATTTGTTTTAGGGAATGGAATAACGTCTCTTATTGAGTTTTCTTTTAACATTACCATTAACCATCTATCTAGTCCAAATGCAAGTCCTCCATGAGGTGGTGCACCATATTTAAATGCATCAAGGAAGAATCCAAATTTAGTTTTAGCTTCTTCTGGTGTAAGTCCTAATCTGTCAAATACTTTAGATTGAATTTCTGGATTGAAGATTCTAATTGAACCTCCTCCAATTTCAAATCCGTTTAATACCATGTCATAAGTATTTGTTCTGATATTTTCTGTTTGTCCATTTAAGAATGCTTCTAAGTCCTCATCTTTAATTGATGTAAATGGATGGTGTTCAGCTTTATATCTTTGTTCCTCTTCATCATAAGCGAACATAGGGAAGTCAACTACCCATAGGAATCTAAATTCATCTGGATTGATTAAATTAAATTCTTTTCCTATTCTTGTTCTTAATGCTCCTAAAGCTCCATATACAACTTTTGCTTTATCAGCTATGATTAAGATAATATCTCCTTTTTCTGCTCCAGTTCTTTCAACTATTGCATCTAATTCCTCTTTAGTTAAGAATTTAGCTATTGGAGAGTTTACTCCATCTTCAGTTACTTTTATATGAGCCATTCCTTTAGCTCCAAAGTATCTTTTTGCATGTTCTTCATATTCTCCTAATACTTTTCTAGAGAATCTTTCTGCACCTTGAGGAGCTACTATAGCTTTAACAATTCCTCCATTTGCAACTGTTTCTTGGAAAGCTTTAAATCCACAATCTTTAACTATATCAGTAAGATCTTTTAGTTCTACACCAAATCTTAAATCTGGTTTGTCAGAACCAAATCTTCCCATAGCTTCAGCATAAGGCATTCTTTCAAATTTGTAATCTACTGTTTCTCCTGTAATAGCAGTAAATACATCTTTAGCTAGTCCTTCTATTGTATTCATAACATCATCCATAGTTACAAATGACATTTCAATATCTAATTGAACAAATTCAAATTGTCTATCTGCTCTTAGATCTTCGTCTCTAAAACATTTAGCTAATTGGAAATATCTTTCAACTCCACCAATCATTAAAAGTTGTTTAAATAATTGAGGTGATTGAGGTAGAGCATAAAATTCTCCTGGGCTTATTCTACAAGGTACTAAGAAGTCTCTTGCTCCTTCTGGAGTTGATTTAGTTAATAATGGAGTATCTATATCTAAGAAACCATGTTGGTCCATGTAGTTTCTAATAGCCATTATCATTTTATGTCTCATTTTTAAATTACGTAACATTCTTGGTCTTCTAATATCAAGATATCTGTACTTTAATCTGATATTTTCATTTACATTGTCATCTACACTTGAAATTTGGAATGGTAAAACATCACAACTATTTAATACAGTTAGTTCTTTAGCAAAAACTTCTATATCCCCAGTAGGCATATTTGGGTTTTTACTTTGTCTCTCTCTTACCTCTCCAACTATTCTTATTACAGCTTCATTTTTTAATTTTTGAGCTTGTTCTACTACTTCTTTTGGTGCTACATCTATGTCAAAAATTACTTGAGTTTTTCCCTCTCTATCTCTCATATCTACGAAAGTTAATCCCCCAAGGTCTCTTTTTGTATCAACCCAACCAGAAAGAATTACTTCTTGACCTATATTTTCCTTCCTTAGTTCACCTAAATTATGAGTTTTGTAAATCATACTATCCTCTCCTTAAATTTTAAATCTATTTAGATTTTTTTATTATCTCCATTGCTTGTTCAAAAGGCATCTCTTCTTGAGTTCTATTTATAAAATCTTTTAATAGAACTACACCTTTATTTATTTCATCTTCTCCAGTAATTATACAGTATTTTACTCCAAGCTTGTCAGCTTTTTTCATATGAGATTTTATACCTTTACTATTGAAGTCTATATAACTTTTTATTCCTTCATCTCTAAGATCTTTCGTTATTTTTAAACTATAATCTTTTGCATTATCACCAAGCCATGCTACATATACATCTGGACTATTGCTAGGGTATTTATCTAATAGCATCATCATTCTCTCTACCCCTGCTGCAAATCCAACTGCTGGTATATCTTTATCTCCCAGTTGTTTTAGAAGATTATCATATCTTCCTCCACCTAATACTGTTCCTTGTGCTCCTAATTTATTAGTTACAATCTCATAAACAGTACTTGAATAATAGTCAAGTCCTCTTACTAATTTAGGATCTTCAACATATTTTATTCCAAAAATATCAAGATATTTTTTTACATTTTCATAGTGTTCTCTCTCTTCTGGTGAAAGTGATTCTATTATACTAGGAGCATTTTTAGTAAGCTCTTTACACTTATCAACTTTACAATCTAGAACTCTCAATGGATTTTTTTCCATTCTCATTCTACAATCTTCACAAAGCTCCTCTTTTAGTGGCTCTAAGAAAGAAAGTAGTTTTTCTCTATATTGAGTACGTGAGGCATTTGTTCCTACAGAGTTTATATGAACTTCTAGATCACTTATACCTAATTTTTCAAGTAAAGTATAGCTCATTGCTATAACTTCAGCATCTAAAATAGGTGAGCTTTCTCCTAATACTTCTACCCCAATTTGATTGAACTCTCTTTGTCTTCCAGCTTGTGGTCTCTCATATCTAAACATAGAACCATTGTAATAGTATCTTGTTACATCTTCCTTTCCATAGATTCCATTTTCTAAATATGATCTTACAACTGATGCTGTATTTTCTGGTCTTAAAGTAAGGCTTCTATCTCCTCTATCTTTAAAAGTGTACATCTCTTTTTCAACTACGTCAGTTCCCTCTCCAATTCCTCTTTTGAAAAGATCTGTTTCTTCAAAGATTGGAGTTTTAATATATGAATATCCATAGCTTTCAAATGTTTCTTGTGCTACTCTTGAGATATAGTTATATTTTACAGCCTCTTCTCCAAAAATATCTTTTGTTCCTCTTACTGCTTTTATTAGCTTCATCCTTTTACCACCTCATAAATTATTTTCCCCATAATTTTTCCAGTTTTTCTTTTATCAGTTTTTCATTTTTATTTTCCCCAGGTATATAATATTTTCTTTTTTTCTCGCTATAATTCTGTTTCACAAAATTTCCAGCAAAATCATGTGGATACTTATACCCTTTGTTATTTTGACATATATTTAATGGTACTTTCTCAAGATCTCCATTTTCTATATCTTCCAACGCTTTATTTATTCCCATGTAGCATGAATTGCTTTTTGTAGAGATAGCTATATATATCACTGCTTGAGCTAAAATAATTCTAATCTCTGGCATTCCTATTCTTTCACTTGCTTGCATAGCACTATTTGCTATAAGCATAGCCTCTGGATTTGCCATTCCTATATCCTCACTTGCATGAATCATAATTCTTCTAGCTATATATCTAGGATCTTCTCCACCATGTAGAAGTCTAGCTAACCAATATAAAGCTGAATCTGGGTCACTTCCACGCATACTTTTTATCATTGCAGATATAAGATTGTATTTATCCTCTGCCTTATGGTAAGAAGATTGTCTCTCTCTAAATATCTGTAAAACTTCTGAATCTTCTAAATCGATACAACTATTTTTATAAAGCTCTAAATAGTTAAGTGTTATTCTACTATCCCCTTGAGAAATATCCAATATACACTCTACTATCTCATTAGAAATATCTATACCTAAATAATTTATCCCCTTTTGTAATATCTTCTTTATATCCTCTCTATTTAAAGATTTAAACTCAAAAATCATAACTCTTGAAAGTAAAGCATTATTTAAACTATAATAGGGATTTTCAGTTGTTGCTCCTATAAGAGTCAGTACCCCTGATTCACAATAGGATAACAGTGCATCTTGTTGCATCTTATTAAATCTATGAATCTCATCTAAAAAAAGTATAGTCTTTTTCCCATAAAATTCAAGATTTTTTTTAGCTTTTTCAACAATCTCTCTCAAATCATTTAAACTTGCTACTGTTGCATTTAAAGTTTCAAAATTGCTATCTAAAGTTTTAGAGATTATCTCTCCCAATGAACTTTTACCACACCCTGGTGGTCCAAAGAAAATACAATTTGATATTGTCTGCTTCTCTATTAATTTTCTTAAAATGCCACCTTTTCCTAAAATTTTCTCCTGCCCTATAAAGTCATCTAAAGTAGTTGGTCGCATTTTTAAAGCTAATGGTTTTACTTTTTCATAGTTATTTTCAAATAGATTCATTATATCACAACCATAGATTATTTTTTACAAAAAAAGCGTATTGAAGAACAATACGCCTCATACCTTCTATTTTACTAAGTATAATAAAAGTGCACTGACTATAAACAGTACTGCAACTACTTCTGTTGCTTTAGCTAAAGGCCCACCGTCTTTTGATACTCCAAACACAGTATTTGATGCTCCCATTCCCATGCTTGCTGACATTCCGTGGCTCCTATCAGGCTGGATAAGTACAAGAATTATCAAGGCTATAGCAAATACAAAAAGCATTAATGTAAATAATGTTTCCATAAATTCCTCCTAAAATTCACTCCCATGTTTATTAATACATTAAATTATATCATAGATATTCAAAATATTAAAGATATCTTTTATA
>UQQO01000055.1 GCA_900543175.1 uncultured Fusobacterium sp. | reverse complement strand
AAAAAAGAGAGCTGAGTAAAACATTTTTTTTAAAATGTTACTCAGCTTTTTTTATTTGTATAGATATTTAAGGCTCTTTGTCAAATAGTGTTGGTAGAAAAAACAAATAAATTTTCAAGTAACTTCAGTGATTTTCACTTTGTTAATGTAAAGGAAAAAGAGCTGAGTAAAGTAATGAAATAAGATCATTGCTTTACAACAGCTCTTTTTATGTGTAACTAAGTAGTTATTACAAATTTAGAAACTATAACTGTTTTAAACTAGATAGTTACTTTTTATTACTAAATAACTTATTAAAATTAGAAGAAGCTCTAAATCTAATGGTTTTTTCTGAAGGTAATTTAATAACTCCATTCCCTCTAGGATCACCAATAATTTTTTCTTTTTTTTCAACTAACTCGAAAGTTCCTTTTCCAAAAAAAGAAACTTTTCCCTGTGCAATTAAAACGTTTTTTAAGGTAGTAAAAAGGATATTAATATCTTCTTGAGCTTCTTTAAATTCAAGAATATTGCCACTTTTTTCCATATATTTTAAAATAAAATCTTTTTTATTCATCGTTTTTCACCTCATTCAAATTTTTTCTTAAAGACTCTCCAACTTTAAATTTTACAATACAAGTTCCAGTTGTATAGCCTATTTGTTGTGAATAAGGTGATGAATATCTTCGTGGCTTATTTCTTTTTACAAGAAATTTCCCCAAGTATCTAAAATTTACTTGCTCATCCTCTTGTAAAATCTCAGCTAAAGTTTCCCAAAATAGATTGACTTTTTTCTTGGCTTCATAAATACTTTTTGACTTTCTGTTTATTTTGTATAAAAGTATGAAGTCTAACTCTTTCACTTTTTACCCTCCCCTTTGTTTCAAATTTTAAGTTTAAAGCTTGTACTGATATATTTATTACTTCATAAGTAAGGAAATGTCAAGAGTTCCAAAAAAAATACCTTTAAACTTAAATTTCTTTGGGAGGTTCAGGAATATTTACTCTATTTACAAGAAGTTGATCGACTTTAAAATTATCTACATCTACAACTTCAAAAGTATAATTTTCAAATTCAACTTTAGCAGCTTTTTTAGGAATACTTTTTAACATATACATCATAAATCCAGCAATAGTTTCATAAGTATCCTCTTCAGGAAACTTTTCTATCTCTAAAACCTTTTTAACATCTTCAATAGGAGTGACACCATCAATTAACCATGATCCTTCTCCTCTACAAATGATTTGTTGTTCATCTTGATCTTGATATACAATATCTCCCATTAAAGTATTTACAACGTCATTAAGGGTAACTAAACCCACTACATGTCCATATTCATTTAAGATAATAGCAAAATCATCTCTTGCCTCATTAAATCTATCTAAAGCTTCTGACAGTGTAAGGGTATTAGGAATAATCAATAGAGAAGTATTTGTAATCTCTTGAATATCATGTAATCCACTAATTTCACCTTTTAAAATTCTAGGTAAAATATCTTTAGAATCAACATATCCAATTAAAGAATCAATTTCATTTTGGCAAACTAAGAATTTAGAGTGAGGATAATTTGCTATCTTATTTTTTATACTTTCCTCTCCCTCTTCAACAGTAAGATATACAATTTCATCCCTTGTAGTCATAATTGAAGAAACCCATCTTGTATCTAATTCAAATATATTTTCAATTAAAGAGTGCTCTTTCTTTTGGACAACTCCAGCTTCAGCACCAGCATCAACAACAGCAAAAATATCATCATATGTTATGATATCATTTCTAGTTTGAGGCACTTTAAAAATTTTAAATATAAATGAAGCTATTCCATTGAAAATAACAATTAAAGGCTTGAATACACAGATTAAAAATAGCATAGGCTTTATAATGTTTACAGCAATTTTTTCAGGTGAAACCATTGATAATCTTTTTGGAATAAGATCAGCAAACTCAATGAATAATCCAGTAATAATGCAGAAAGAAACAAAGCTTCCTATCATTTCAGCTTTTACTGAAAGAAAAGGTAACCAAGTAATAATAAAATTTTTAACCCAAGGAGTTGCTATATTATCTCCAAGTATACCACCCATTATTGCTATGGCATTTATACCAATTTGAACTACTGTGAAAAAGTTTCCTGACATCTGTTGAATCTCTAAAACTTTAGCAGCATTTTCATTTCCCTCTTCAATCATTACTTGAAGCTTCATTTTTCTAGCAGAAGCTAGAGAAATTTCACTCATAGATAAAAAGACACTCATCAAAACAAGAATAAAAATAAAGACAATCCTAAAAAAAATATTCATAATATCGCTCCTAATCATAGTATTTATATATTATATTTTTTATAAACTTAAAATTAATACAATAAAATTATACCATATTTTTACAACTAGTGTCATGTGAAATTTTCTTGATTGTACAACTTTAATAAAAATATGAATTAATAATTCAAAAAAATAAAATCAGCATAAATTTTTACATAATAAATAAAAATTAAAAAATGATGATTATTAAAAAAATATATTTAATTAATTTATAAAATGTTAGATAGATAAACATTTTTATAAGAAATATGATTGAATAAATCAAGTTTTTGAAGTATAATAAACGTATAAAATAGTGGTACTAAAAAGAACTACTTATTAAAAGGAGTAAGATATGCAAGATGTAATAGATAAACTGATGGGGTTTGGTTTTACTAAAACAGAGGCTATAGTCTATGTAACTCTTTTAAAATTTGGAAAGATGAATGGCTATAAAATAGCTAAAGAACTTAATATTTCTCGTTCTAATGTCTATCAAACATTGGAGTCGCTATATAAAAAGGGTTATGTATTTATGACTCCAGGAGATAGTAGAGAATATGAAGCAAAAGATCCAGAATTACTATTTAAAGAATTAGAAAAAGGTTTTTATCAAAATTTAGAAATAGCCAAAGAACAGTTAAAGAATGTTAAAAAAGTTCCTAAAGAAAATTATTATTTAAGAATAGAGGGATATGATAATATCTTAAAAACTTTACAAGAAATAATAAAAAATTCAGAGAAAGAGATTTATATGAACATAGATTTTCCTTTAGAAATAATAGAAAAGGAGTTGAAAGAGGTAGCTAATAAAGGTGTAAGAGTAATTATTTTTTCTTTCAATAAGTTAAGAGAGATAGATGCTAAAGGGATAGAATATTATCATAAAACAGATGTTTATGAAGATTATAACCATTCAAAGAGAATAATGGTTGTTGTAGATTTAAAGAAAAGTTTTGTTGTTACAAACTCTAGTGAGAAAATAACAGGAACTTTAACTGATAATCCAGAATATATTCAAATAATTTCTGAGCATATACATAGTGATATCTATATGGCAAGATTAGCAAAATTATATGAGAAATCTTTTGAGAAAAGTATCTCAATAAATAGTTTGCATGAAAAGAAAAATTTTATATATTAAAAGCAGGTGAAAAGATGTTTGAAAGAAGCAGTGGTATTTTAATGCATATAAGTTCCCTTCCAAGTGAATATGGAATTGGAGATTTTGGGAAGAAAGCTTATGAGTTTGTTGATTTCTTAAAGAAAAGTGAACAAAAACTATGGCAAGTACTTCCAATGGGACCTACGGGGTATGGAGATTCCCCATATCAATCTTTTTCAACATATGCAGGGAACCCATATTTTATAGATATAGAAGATCTTTATCAACTAGGTTATTTAGATAAAGATGATTTAGATTATATGAGGGAGATTAACTACAGTGATAATCTTGCTTATGAACAATTATATGAAAGAAAAACAAAAGTTTTAAAAAAAGCTTTTGAAGGGTTTAAAAAAGAAAATAGAGAAGATATAGTTGAAGAGTTTAAAAAATTTAAAAAAGAAAATAGTTGGTGGTTAGATAATTATTCACTATATATGTCTCTAAAGTTTAAATTTAATGGTAAATCTTGGCAAGATTGGTCAAAGGATTATAAATATAGAAATGTAAAGAAAATGTTAATAGATGAAGAAATAAAGAAAAATATAGATTATTTTTCATTTGTGCAGTATACTTTTTATAAGCAATGGTTTAAGTTAAAAGAGTATGCTAATTCAAATGGTATAAAAATAATTGGAGATATTCCAATTTTTGTTGCCACAGATAGTGCAGATACTTGGTCAAATTTAGAAATATTTCAATTTGATAAGTATAAAAGACCTAAGAGAGTTGCTGGATGTCCACCAGATTACTTCAGCAAAGATGGACAATTATGGGGAAATGTTCTCTATGATTGGAAAAAGTTAAAAGAGAGTGGTTATCAATGGTGGGTAAAAAGAATAGAGTATAGTTTTAAAATATATGATATAGTGAGAATAGATCACTTTAGAGGTTTTGAAGCTTATTGGAGTATTTCAGCTAAGGATAAAACAGCTGTAAAAGGACATTGGGAAAAAGGTCCAGGTATTGAATTTTTCAGAGTATTAGAAAGAAAAATAGGAAAGAAACCTATAATAGCTGAGGATTTAGGACTGCTTACAGATGGGGTAAGAAAACTTCTAAAAAGAAGTGAATTTCCAGGAATGAAAATTTTAGAATTTGCTTTTGATTCTGATGACAGTGATTATTTACCACATAAATATGAAAAAAATTCAGTAGCTTATACAGGTACTCATGATAATAACACAGTTGAAGGATGGTATAAAGGGATATCACCAGAAACAAAATTCTATTGCGATGAATATTTAAAAAAATATTTAATAGAGAAAAATTGTAACTATTGGGATCCTATAAATTGGAGATTTATAAATGCAATATGGGCCTCAGAGGCTAACATAGCAATTGTACAGATGCAAGATTTACTAGGAATAGGAGAAGAGGGAAGAATGAATGCTCCTTCAACTCTTGGAAGAAACTGGAAATGGAGAATGCAATCTCATGAATTAACAGATGAGGTAGCAGAAAATTTAAAGAATGTTACTAGAAAGTTTTACAGATAGAAACACTAATATTAAAGGGAGAGAAAATGAGAGTAGGAAAAGAAGAACTAAGAAAACAAATTGAAAAGTATGTTAAGGTAAGTTTTGGAAAAGAGATTTCTGAAGCTACTGAATTTGAGGTGTACAGAGCTTTAGGAAAGGCTATAATGGAAGATATAGCTGAAGATTGGTATGAGACTAATAAACTTTATTCACAAAAGAAGCAAGCTTATTATTTCTCAGCAGAATTCCTAATGGGAAGAGCTTTAGGAAATAACCTTATTAACCTTGGAGTTTTAGATGAAGTTAAAGAAGTTTTAACAGAACTAGGAATAGATTACAATAAAGTAGAAGATGCAGAAGAGGACTCAGCTTTAGGAAATGGTGGACTTGGAAGACTAGCAGCATGTTTCCTTGATTCACTAGCTACTTTAAATTTACCAGGACATGGATATGGAATAAGATATAGAAATGGTATCTTTAACCAATCATTTAAAGATGGATATCAAGTTGAAAAACCAGAAACTTGGTTAAAATATGGAGATGTATGGTCAGTTATGAGACCAGCTGATGAAGTAATAGTAAGTTTTGGTGATGGAAGTGTAAGAGCTGTTCCTTATGATATGCCTATTATTGGATATGGAACAAGAAATATAAATACTTTAAGACTTTGGGAAGCTAAATCTTTAGTAGATCTTGATTTAGGAAAATTCAATCAACAAGATTACTTACATGCAACTCAAGATAAAACTAGAGCAGAGGATATATCAAGAGTACTTTATCCAAACGATTCAACAGATGAAGGTAAAAAATTAAGATTAAAACAACAATATTTCTTTGTATCAGCATCACTACAAGACATTTTAAGAAAATATAAGAGAATTCATGGAACTAACTTTGATGAGTTCCCATCATATGTAGCTATCCAATTAAATGATACTCATCCAGTTATTGCTATACCTGAATTAATGAGATTATTTGTTGACTTAGAAGGACTTTCATGGGAAAAAGCATGGAGTATAGTTGAAAAAACTTTCTCTTATACAAACCACACTATTCTAGCTGAAGCACTTGAAAAATGGTGGGTAGGATTATATGAACAAGTAGTACCAAGAGTATATCAAATAACTCAAGGAATTAACAATCAATTAAGAGGATTCTTAGCTGAAAGATTCCCAAATGATCCTGCAAGACAAGATAGAATGTCAATAATTCAAGGAAATATGATTCATATGGCATGGCTTGCTATTTATGGAACTCATGCTACAAATGGAGTTGCAGCACTACATACTGAAATTCTTAAACATAAAGAGTTAAAAGATTGGTATGAATTATATCCAGAAAGATTCTTAAATAAAACAAATGGAATAACTCAAAGAAGATGGCTTCTTCAATCTAACCCAGAGTTATCAGCACTTATTACAGAACTAATTGGAAATGAATGGATTACTGATTTAAGTCAACTAAAGAAATTAGAAGCATATGTAGATGATGAAGAAGTATTGAAAAAATTATTATCTATTAAACATGCTAAAAAAATAGAACTTGTAAAATATTTAAGAGAAGTTCAAGGAATAGAGGTAAATCCAAACTCTATATTTGATATTCAAATTAAGAGATTACACGAGTACAAAAGACAACTGTTAAATATCTTCCATGTAATAGGATTATATAATAAATTAAAATTAAATCCTTCAATGTCTTTTCAACCAGTAACATATATTTATGGAGCTAAAGCAGCACCTGGATATTTAGTTGCTAAAGGAATTATTAGACTAATAAATGAAGTTGCTCAAGTTATTAATAAAGACCCAGAAACAAATGGAAAATTAAGAATAGTGTTTGTTGAAAACTATAGAGTATCAGTAGCACAAAAACTATTCCCAGCAGCAGATATATCTGAGCAAATTTCAACAGCTGGGAAAGAAGCTTCAGGAACTGGAAATATGAAATTCATGCTAAATGGAGCTCTTACAATAGGAACTCTTGATGGAGCAAACGTTGAAATAGTAGAGGAAGCTGGAGAGGAAAATAACTTCATATTTGGATTAAAAGTAAATGAAATTGAAGAGATGAGAGCTAAAGGATATGATCCTCATGTTCCATATAATTCAGTAGAAGGATTAAAGAAAATAGTAGATTCTCTAATAGATGGAACATTTAATGATCTAGGAACAGGAATTTATGGAACTATTCATAGATCACTTATGGAAAATGCTCCTTGGCATCAAGCAGATCAATACTTTGTATTAGAGGATTTTGAAGCTTATAGAAATGCTCAAAAGAGAATAAATGTAGAGTATAGAGATAGGTTAAGTTGGGCTAAAAAACAATTAATGAATATTGCTAATGCTGGTAAATTCTCATCAGATAGAACAATAAAAGAGTATGCAGATGAAATTTGGTTTATAGAGCCAGCTAAATTAGAAGATTAATATCATCAGGAGGTGATATTTTAATGGAAAGAGAATTAGATATATATCTTTTTCATAGAGGAGAACATAGAGAAGCATATAACTATATGGGAGCTCATTGTACAAAAAAATCAGTAATTTTTAGAGTGTGGGCTCCCCATGCTAAATCAGTAGCAGTAGTTGGAGATTTTAATAATTGGGATGGAAGTAACCATATGATGAATAAGATCAATGCTGAGGGAATATGGGAACTAGAGATACCAAAATTAAAGAAAATGGAAAAATATAAATATAGAGTGGAAGATAGCAATGGGAATGTTGTAATGAAAGCAGACCCATATGCTTTCTATTCAGAAGTTAGACCAAATACTGCTTCAATTGTATATGATGTACCAAAGTTTAAATGGGCAGATAAAAGATGGCTAAATAAAAGAACAACAGGTTTAAATAAGCCTATAAATATCTATGAAGTTCATTTAGGTTCATGGAAGAGAGGAATTCATGGAGAATGGCTAAATTATAGAGATTCAGCAATGATGTTATGTGAATATTTAAAAGAGATGAACTATACTCATGTTGAAATTATGCCATTAAATGAGTATCCTCTAGATGCTTCTTGGGGATATCAAGCTACAGGATATTACTCTGTAACAAGTCGTTATGGAACTCCAGAAGATTTTATGTTCTTTGTAAATTTGATGCATAAAAATAATATAGGAGTAATTCTTGACTGGGTACCTGGACACTTCTGTAAAGATGCCCATGGGCTATATAAATTTGATGGAACACCATGTTATGAGTATCAAGATGAAAGACTTGGAGAGAATCAAGAGTGGGGAACATGTAACTTTGATGTAACTAGAAATGAAGTAAAAAGTTTCCTTATCTCTAACTTAACATATTGGTTTAAAGAGTTTCATATAGATGGAGTACGTATGGATGCAGTGGCAAATATGCTATATCTTTCATATGGAAAAAATGGAGAAAAGATAACAAATCAATATGGTGGACAAGAAAATTTAGGGGCAGTAGATTTCTTTAAAGAGATGAACTCGATTGTTCATGATGATTTCCCAAATGTTTTGGTAGTAGCAGAAGATTCAACTGCTTGGCCACTTGTAACTAAACATCCAGTAGATGGAGGTTTAGGATTTGATAGTAAGTGGAATATGGGATGGATGAATGATACTTTAAAATATTTTAGTACAGATCCTCTTTTTAGAAAAGATCATCATGGGAAACTTACATTTTCATTTATGTATGCTTTTTCAGAAAATTATGTTTTACCATTATCACATGATGAAGTGGTACATGGAAAAAAATCTATTGTAGATAAAATGCCAGGATATCAAGAGGATAAACTAGCTCATACAAGAGCACTATACTCATATCAAATGGCTCATCCAGGAAAAAAACTTAACTTTATGGGAAATGAATTTGCCCATGGATTAGAGTGGAGATTCTATGAATCACTAGAATGGCACCTTATAGAGCAACATGAAGATAATAAAAATATGCAAACTTTTGTTAGAGATCTAAATAAAATGTATTTAGATGAAAAATCTTTATGGGAAGATGGTGGAGACACTTTTGAATGGATTGAGCATGAAAACTATACAGAAAATATGATAGCCTTTTTAAGAAAAACAAGAGATTCAAAAGAACATATAGTAATTGTCTTTAACTTTTCTGGAACAAATAAAATTAAATATAGAGTTGGAATTCCAGAAAATAAAGTATATAATGTAATTATCAACAGCGATGATAAAAAATATGGTGGAAAAGGGATTCTAAAGAAGAAAAAATATAAGCCAATTTTAGAAAGTTGGAATTATAGAGAGCAACATATAGAAATAGATATTCCTGCTAACACAGTTGTTTTTTTGAAACCTGAAAAAGAAGGGGGCTTAAAAAGAAAAACAAGTAGAAAAGTAAACAAGGAGAAAGATTAAAAAGAAAAAATAGCTAAAGTATTAGCCAAATAGTATTAAAAAATATTAGGAGGATATTATGAAGAAAAAATCAATAATAGCTATGATATTGGCTGGAGGACAAGGAAGCCGTTTATTAGATCTTACTGAAAAAATAGCTAAACCAGCAGTTGCTTTCGGGGGAAAATATAGAATAATTGACTTTGCATTAAGTAACTGTTCAAACTCTGGAATTGACACAGTAGGAGTACTTACTCAATATGAACCACATGTATTAAACGATCATATTGGAATAGGATCACCATGGGACTTAGATAGAATGGATGGAGGAGTTACAGTACTTCAACCACATACTAAGAAAAATGATGAAGGTGGATGGTATAAAGGTACAGCAAATGCTATCTATCAAAATATGCAATTTATAGATAAATATGAACCAGAAAATGTTCTTATTCTTTCTGGAGACCATATCTATAAAATGGATTATGACAAAATGTTAAAATTCCATCAAGAAAATAATGCAGATGCAACTATAGGGGTATTTAATGTACCTTTAAAAGATGCTCCAAGCTTTGGAATCATGAATACAAATCCAGATTATTCAATCTATGAATTTGAAGAAAAACCAAAAGAACCAAAGAGTACTCTTGCATCAATGGGAATCTATATTTTCAAATGGAAATTATTAAAACAATATTTAATTGAAGATGAAAAAGATCCAAATTCAAGTAATGACTTTGGTAAAAATATAATTCCTAATCTTTTAAATGACCATAAAAAACTTATGGCATATCCATTTAAAGGATACTGGAAAGATGTTGGAACTATAGAAAGTTTCTGGGATGCTCATATGGATCTATTAAAACCAGATAATGAATTAAATATTTTTGATAAGAACTGGAAAATAAACACTCGTCAAGGTGTATATCCACCATTATATGTAAGTGACGATGCAATAGTTATAAGTTCACTAGTAGACAAAGGGTGCGAAATAGAAGGAGAAGTTAGAAACTCTGTAATATTCTCTGGAGTAAAAATTGGAAAAAATAGTAAAGTTATCAATTCGGTAGTAATGCAAAATACTGTAATTGAAGAAAACGTTATTATTAACAAAGCTATTATTGCTGATAATGTAACTGTTAAGAAAAATACAGTAGTTGGTGACGATGAACATATTGCAATAATCGGACAAGGAAAAACAGTAAAAAGTGAAGCTATAAAATAAGCTTGCGAGGGAGGAAATTATTATGCTAAATAACTATATGGCTATAATATTTTTAGCCGAATCTTTAGATAATATCAGATCACTTACAAAAATGAGACCACTTGCTTCTCTTCCAGTTGGAGGAACTTATAGAATAATAGACTTTTCATTATCAAATCTTGTAAATGCAGGAATTAGAAATGTTGGAATATTTGGTGGAAATGAAGATCTTAACTCATTAACTGACCATATAGGAAGAGGAACTGAATGGGATCTAGATAGAAAAAAAGATGGAATATTTATCTTTAAACAAATGGCAGACTCAACTTACTCTACAAATATAAAAAGAGTAAAGAAAAATATGGAATACTTCTTCCGTAGTAAACAACAAAATGTTGTTGTAATGAGTTCTCATATGGTTTGTAATATAGATATTGCAGATGTAGTAAAAAAACATGAAGAAAGTGGAAAAGATGTAACTTTAGTCTATAAAACAGTAGATAATGCTAACTCAAGATTTGATAACTGTGATAGTGTTAAATTAGGAGAAAATGGAGAGATTACTGGAATAGGACAAAACTTATTCTTCAAAAAAGATGAAAATATCTCTCTAGAAATCTTTGTATTGAAAAAAGAGTTACTAATTAAATTAATCTGTGATGGAATTCAAAATGGAGCTTACTATACAGTAAGAGATCTAATCTCTAGAAATGTTGGAAGAGTTTCTATTAATGGATATGAATTTAAAGGATACTTAGCATGTATCAACTCAACTAAAGAGTACTTCGACTTCAATATGGATCTATTAAATAAAGAAGTTAGAGATGATGTATTTAAGAAAGATGATAGAAATATCTTTACTAAAACAAAAGATACTCCACCTTCAATGTTTAAAAAATCAGCTCAAGTAGTAAATTCTATTATTGCTAACGGATGTATGCTAGGAGGAGAAGTTAAAAACTCTATCCTTGCTAGAGGAGCAGTTGTAGAAGAGGGAGCAATAGTTGAAGATAGTATAATTCTTCAAGATAGTGTTGTAAAATCAGGAGCTGTATTAAAAAATATTATAGTTGATAAAAATAATGTTATCAAATGCAATGAAAAACTTATTGCTTCTAAAAACTATCCATTAGTTATAGAGAAAAGTGTTAAATGGGATGTTGAACACTATAAAGATCTATTAGATTATTTAAAGGGAAAAGAGTAGGTTTTTAAGGCAAAAGGAGGGCAGTAGATGAAGATACTTTTTGCAACTGGAGAAGCGTGGCCTTTTGTAAAAACAGGAGGGCTAGGAGACGTAGCTTATTCTCTACCAAAAGCACTGAAAAAAGAGAAAATAGATGTTAGAGTTATCATGCCTAAATATGGTAATATACCTGAAAAATATAGAAATGAGATGAAACATCTAGGAGATAAACAAATTTGGGTAGCTCATCATAATGAGTATATAGGAATAGATAGTTATGAATTAGAAGGTGTAACTTACTATTTCGTTGACAATGAAAGATATTTTAAGAGAGATAAAGTCTATGGTGAGGGAGATGATTGTGAAAGATTCACATTCTTTGCTAAAGCTATAGTTGAAACTTTCTATATAACTGGATTTGAACCAGATATCATCCATTGCAATGACTGGCATACAGGACTTGTGCCGATCTATTTAAAAGAACGTGGATTAAATGATATAAAAACTATATTTACTATCCACAATCTTAGATTCCAAGGATTCTTCTTTAATAATGTAATTGAGAACACATTAGAAATAGATAGAAACAAATATTTCCAAGAAGATGGAATTAAATATTATGATATGATTTCTTTCTTAAAAGGAGGAGTAGTTTATTCTGATTTTGTTACTACAGTTAGTGACTCATATGCAGAAGAGATTAAAACTCCAGAATTAGGAGAAGGATTAGATGGTCTATTTAGAAAATTTGATTACAAATTAAAGGGAATTGTAAATGGAATAGATGGTAATGTATATAAAGTTCCTAGAAAGGGTAAGAAAAGATTAAAAGCTGAATTACAAGAAAAATTAGGATTGAATAAAGAGCCAGATGTTCCATTAGTTGCAATAATCACTAGATTAGATAGACAAAAGGGAATAGATATGATTGCTGAAGTCTTTGATAAGATGATGGACTTAGGAATTCAATTTATTCTTTTAGGAAATGGTGAACCTAAATATGAAGATTTCTTTAAATGGAAAGAGAGACAATATCCAGGAAAGGTTTGCTCATATATAGGATTTAACCAACCACTTTCAATAGATATTTATAGTGGAGCAGATATGTTCCTAATGCCTTCAATTTTTGAACCTTGTGGATTATCTCAAATGATAGCAATGAGATATAGTTGTGTTCCTATTGTTAGAGAAACTGGAGGTTTAAAAGATACTGTAACTCCATATAATGAGTTTACAGGAGAGGGAGATGGATTTGGATTTAAAAATGTAAGTGGAGAGGAACTATTAAAAACTTTAGAATATGCAATCTCTGTTTATAAAGATAAACCTCAATGGGAAAAAGTTGTTAAAAATGCTAAAGCAAGAGATAACAACTGGGATACTTCTGCTAAGAAATATATAGAACTATATAAAAAAGTAGAAGAGTAATTAATAAAAATTAAATAGTAATTTTATAGAGCTGTAATAGATTGGAGAATCAATCTATATGGGTAACTACTCAGCTATAAATAAAAATTGAAGACTCAAGTTCAAAAAAATGGGCTTGGGTCTTTTTTTGTGTCAAAAAATATGCTACAATATCAAAGTAAAATTTGAAAAGAGGGGGTGAACTTTTATGGAAATTAAAATTGAAGATTTGTTACTTGAAATCGCCAAACTTAGAAAAGAAATTGAAAAGTTAAAAATCGAAAATGAACAATTAAAAAGGGAAAATGCTATGCTTAAAGCTAGACTTGGAATGAATAGTTCTAATAGCAGTTTTCCTCCATCTTCTGATAAATTTGGTAAAAAAAAAGATAAAAACAGATCGTTGAGAAAGAAAAGTGGCAAAGCATCAGGCGGGCAAATCGGTCATAAAGGTTCTACTCTTGAAAAAGTTGATAATCCTGATTTCGTTATTGAACTTCCTAATGAGATTTGCCCTCATTGTGCTGCTAACTTAAAAGATGTTAAAATAGAGGAAGTTAAAACTCGTCAAGTTTTTGATATTCCTGAAATTAAAATCAATGTTACTGAATATCAGGCACATTTAAAAACTTGCCCACATT
>UQQO01000054.1 GCA_900543175.1 uncultured Fusobacterium sp. | reverse complement strand
CAATTAGATGTTATATATTATATATAAAATCTTTCCCCAAGATATTTTATAGATAAAAGGGTTTGCGATTTCGGTTGCAAACCCTTTTTGATTTCTAGTTTTTAATACTATTTCTCATTTTTTGTAAAATCGTCGCAAACCCTTATTTTACTCTTGATATTTTACCCGTAAGAACATCGTAAGAACACTCTAAGAAAAAATTAAATTTTTGAAAAAGCACATTTTATAAGACTTTGAACACTTGAATAAAATTACACTAAAAATCTGTAAGAACATTTTTGAAAAATTTTCTTAATTTTTTTTAGTAATAAAAAACAGGAACTAAATTTTGTAATTTTATTTATCTATTATATACTCTTTTATAATTCCAATATCTTCTCTCATTGCCTTTTGTTGCTCAAAAATTGTTTTAGTTCTCTCTGTAATCAGCAACTCTAAGTTATTTCTTTTCTCTGTTAAAAGTTCTTGTTGCTTCCCACAATCTTCTCTATCCATTTTCTTATCCAATAAACTCATTAAATATCTATGATAGGCAAATATGCCACCTATAATGGTTATTGAAACTGTTATCATTTCTATTAAATTCATTGTACCCCCTCAGTTGTCTTTTCAAATATAGCTTTGAAGATCTCATCATCTACTTTACTATCAGTTCTCTTAACTAACTCTTTTAACAAAATAATTACTATTTTTTCTATAGCTAATGTTCCAAGCCATTTCCCAACAAAATATTTTATAAATTTTAAAACTACTGCCATCAGTTATTCCCCCTTAGCTAATTCAATATGAGGTCTATCTACAAGTGACTTCCAGTCCTTTCCAAATACAATTTTTACATTTAGCATTTTAGAAGCTATTCTAAATGCTTCATATATTTTTTCCCATCTGGGGTCATTAGGCTTATCTTTATTAGTCCAACCTGCATAATATACATCTACTGCTCTACTATCTATATCTTCTGTAGATAAGTCATCTTGATGTTTACCTCTTTTATTATAACCATCAATTTGAGAAGTCCCTTGCTTATAATATTTATTTTGTGTTTCAGCAGTCCTAAGACCTTCATTAACGAAGAAATCTTGCTCAGAGATAGCAAGTGCATATCCTACAAGCATAACAAGTTTATGGTGTACGCCATATAAATTATTTTTGGTTCTATTACTTGCTTTATTCATAATACTCAACCTCCTAAAAATTATTTTTTAATCTCGTAATTTTGATTATATGGAACTTTTAAAGCATTTGACTGTAGATAAGATACTACTTTTTTATAATAATGTCAGCAATTTAAAAATTTCTGCCCATATTTAGTGGGAGACATTTACATCACTACTAACTCTAACAATCCATCAACTAAGTATCTAGGAACTACATGGCAGAAAATAGAAGGAAGATTCCTTCTAGGAACAACAGGTGGAGGAGCTAGTAAACAAACTGGTGGTAGTATGTCTAAGACTATTCAACAAGGTCATTTGCCTAATGTCAAACTAAGAGTTGATAGTTTTGGGCTAACTCTTAATCCACCAAATATAGATCTTTACAATGATTACGGAGGTAACTCTGAATCAGGAAGAGCTACTTTAGCAACAGAAGGTAGTGCTGCAAAAGCTGGGTGGACAAAAAGCTATATTAGAATAAATAGTGCTGGTTCTACAGGAACTGCTAGTCCTAACACTTCTGCTTTAGGAAGTGGATGGAGCTTTGATGTAACACCTAGTTATTACACAACTCACATATGGTTGAGAACTAGCTAGTTCTTTTCCAAAACTTTAAAGTAATAAATTCAGGCTGTATAGTAATAGCAGTTCCTTTACCTAAAGCTGAAGTTTGAGGGCTTGCTGTACTTGTAGAGCCTCCTCCTGCTGTAGAAGTTCTATATCTTAAAGTTTTTGTAGTTTCACGGAATTGAAGAGATCCAGCCTCACCTGTCCAGTCTTTACCAAAGGCATTAGGGTCATCTTCCCAGCATGCATGTCCTTCACTATGATAGTGAGGTGAAACTGTTACTGAAAAAGTATCTATACTAACTTTAGTATTTGGTAGATTATCTTGTGATAATGTAATAGAGTTGCTACCACCAGTTTGAAGTGCAGTACTTCCTGTTTTTACATACTTACCAGCCGAAATTAATTCCCAAGTTGTTCCTAAATACAAGCTTGTAGGATTAGTTTCATTCCACATTATGAGCACTCCCCCAAGTGGAATTGGACAGAAATTTTTAAATTTCTCATTAATTTCACTCTCTGTATAGTATCTATCATCGTGTGTATGAGAGCTTGGTGGAAAAGAACCAGGCTTACCTGTTACATCTCCCCAGCCATGTGTATGACTTGATGGAGCTTTCTTTTTTAGTTCTGCATTATAAAATCCCATTAGTGCAGCTACAAGGGCATCAATGCCCTCATAACTTACTAATTCTTTTCCTGTCATCTTCTCTAGTAATGATTTTACATTTTCATCTAATCCTGCCAACTCTCTTATTTGCTTTAATTTTGCTTGAAAATTCATAGAATATCATCTCCTATGCCTTATATTTATTAATTATTTCTTTTGCTTCTTCTGTTGTTAAATATACAAATTTTCCTTCAAGTGCATTTGCTTTAGCTAAAGCATCATCTGCTGTTGATTTTGCTGTATTTGCAGTATTTTGAGCTGCCACTGCTTTACCATCTGCTGTCGCCGCTGCTTGTTTTGCCGCATTCGCAGTAGATAATGCTGTTGCTATATTTGTTTTTTCAGTAGCTGTTACAAATTTATGGTTTTCATCTTCAGTAATCATAGTAGCTGGGTGATTTACAGGGTGTGTATAATTTTGTAGTCCATCTAATTTCTTTTTATCTTCTTTAGACATTAAACCATCTGCTGATTGTGTTGCTTTTCCAGGGATGAATAGTTCTCCAACAGTTTGCCACACATTTGTAGGAGCTCCCTCATAGATTAATAAAGTATTTTTATTTTGGTAACTAGGTTCTTTAGTAACTATTACAAAATCTCCCTCTTTAGGAGTTGGTATTTTAGCTTTTAACGCTTCTAAAGTTTCAAATACACCTTTCCAAGCTAAACCACTAGCAAAAGCATTTACAGCTGCATTTAATTGCTCAGTAGTTACTTTTTTATCCCATTCAGTTTGTTTTGCTATTGTAGGAACTTTTTTAGTTGAACCATCAGTAATAGAATCAGCATTGTGTGTATGACTTGCTAATGCTCTCCTTTTAATTTCTTCAAATATAACCTTTACTGTTTCATCATAAACCTTTTCATCAATTAATTTTCCTGCTTCAATTGCTCTTATCATCATTTCTTCGTATGTCATTTTACATCTCTCCTTTATTTTTGTATTTTTCAATTATTTTTTTAGCTTCCTCAAGGGTCATTACTTTCATATTTAACTCTTGTTTTAAAGCTTCTGCATACTCTTTTAACTCCTCATGTGAGTTCTTTAAAATCTCATATAGTTCATCTACTACATCTTGAACATATTTTTGCTCATCTGATGGTAGAAAAGGCTCTAAAAATTCCCAGTCTTTTTTCTCAACTACGTGAAAATATATTTCTTGGGTACTTCCAAGTATTTTACTCTTATCTTCACTTCTTAAAACTAATCTACAAAAGACTTTTCCAAAGCCTTGTAAAACTTCATCAGGTATTTTAATATCAACACCTACACCTATTACTTCTTTTTCTACTACATAAGGTTCAGTAGGGGAATTGGAGCTACAAAATACAGCTCTAATATTTCCTTGGAAATCTCTGCAAACATTTCTTAAAACTATTTTAAGATTTCCAATACCAAAATCACCTTGTAAGAAAAAGATAGGGGAGAAATTAGCATTTCTTAAAATATCCCAACTTACAAGCATCTCCTTCATTAAGCACCAGCCCCTTTATATTTCTCAACAATAGGTGGCAAACTTTCTGGCGAAGCTACTAAACCATTTAATATTCCATCTTCTGTAATAGTTAAATTATTTCCAACTTTGATTCTTCCTAGTTCTGTTGGAGTTGCTATTTTATTTAGTTCAGTTTCTAAATCCTTTACAATTTTATCTAAGTATTCTTTTGTAATCCATGTTCCTGTTCCGTCCCAGTTTATAATAGGACTGTCTATATTAGTAACTTCCATCTTTATATCTATTTCAAAGTTTATAGGGACATCTGTTTTTCTAGGAATATACTGAGCATTATCTTCATTACAATACCAATAAAGCTTATTTTCTCCATTATCATTAACAAATACCCCTATCTCTTTTAAATAGTACCCATCTTCTACTTTTTCATTAGTAACTTGAATAGTTATATCTACAGCATTTTCAACCTGTGATTTAGCTAGAATTTTAGCCTCTTGTTTAGGTGAAAACAAATCATTAGTATCTGCTGGATCTTTATCTTGAGGAACAATTCCATTCCCTATAACTACTTTTACAAATTCAACAGGTAGATTATTTGCAATTCTAGTAGCTAAATAGTTTGCTCCTACTTTTGTTAAACCTCTATAAGCCATTTTTACACCCCTTTCTTTAATTTATATATTATTCCAGAACCTACCCAATATTTACCAGTAGGAACTGTATTAATTGGATCAGCTCTTATTTTTTTCTTCATTCTGTATATCAAAGCGTTTCTAAAATAGTATTTACCTTCTATTTTTTTTAATACATTTATTAAGTTTAAAATAAGATTTGCTGGAATCATTTTTCTTAGTTCATAATAAAGCTCATATTCTCTATTAGAAAAATATGTTTCTGTTGTTAAGCTTACATCTAATCTATACTCATTATTAAAAAGGACTGGAGTTGCTTTAGTTGGCGTATCTAAAAAATAGGCATCTAAGTATCCTACTAACCACTTCCAAGTATATGGAATTGTGGCGTTCCATTTAGCATATACTTTAATCTGCCTATCTTTTAATGTATCTTTAGCTTTAGGATATATTTTCATCATCTTTTCAAATAATGAAATTCCACAAATATCTGTATGAAAAATAAAATTATTTTTAAAAGCTTGTTTTAAGTGTTGCCACTCAGCTTGTAAAATAATATTTTCACTCTTCATAACCTCTTCTATCTCTCTATAATTTTGAATGAATAAAGGTAAATAAGAGATTAAATTTACCTTTTTAGGCTTCTCCATCAACATAATGTCCATCACCCCAAACAGGTATTTCATTAGATGCTATCTCTAAGTTCTTTTCATAGCCATTTATTTTAGTCCCCTTTATATCTATAATATTGGGATTAACTGCTAAAATTCTACTTTCAATTTGAGATATTCTAATTACTATATTATTAGATTTTGCCCATTGTTTTCTTAATTCTAAAAAATATTGTTTTAAACTATTATCAATATCATCTTTTATATTTTCTATTTCTATTCCACTAAGAGTAAGCTCTGTAGCAATATAAATAGTTTCCTTTGATGCTGTTTCAACTGTTACTATGTGCCCTATAGGAGCAATCCCTTTTCCAGTATAATCTTTTGTTGGATCTATAGTTTGTTGAACTTTATCAACTAAAGATGAACTAGCCACATCAAATTCTGAATTTAAAATAGTAAGTTTTACAGTTCCACCACCATTCCAGACAGGAGTTACTTTTACAGCTCCTACTCCAGATATAGAAAGTGTTTTTTCTTCATAGTCTTTTATATTCCCACCAAATGCTTGACTGTTGAAAGAATTAAGATATCTCTGTCTTAAGCTTTCAGTTTCTTCTTCCTCTTCTCCAGGAATTAATGTCTCTACTAATTTAGCTACTTTTAATCCTGGTAAATATCCAATAGGGATAAGTTGACCAAAGTTAGAATTGGGAGCAGTTCCTAAAGTTTCACATTCTAATTCATACTCATAAAAACTATTTTTTTGTACAAATTTTATAATTTTATAGTTATAAAGATCTAAACTAAATCTCTGTCCTATAGGTATTTCAATATCAAATTGTCCTTTATAAACTCCAGCACTTGCAGGTTTAGGAAAAATCCCTCTTTCTCTACATCTCTCTATTAAATAAATTCTACTGGCAGTACTTCCAAAGGTTTCTTTATAGTAAGCATTTAATTCTTGATACACCATGGCAGTTTCTAAAGCATTTGGAGCTAAACTATCCCATACTACAGATCCTTCTCTTTTATCTATATCAGAAGATATATTTTTTAATTTTTCGTCCATCAAATTTTCAAAAGTTTTTTCCTCAAACATTATTTAATTTCACCTCCTTGATTATATCTATCTCTCCAAAAATTGTATCAGCAGTAAATTTTACTAAAACAGTTTCAAACTTTGGATTTTCAAATTCAAAATTATAAACATTAGTTATTCTAGTATCCTGTAAAAGAGCTTCTTTTATTCTTCTTTCAAGTTCTACACAACAATATGGTATAGGCTTCCCAAATAGATCTTTTAACTCAATTCCATAGTTCCAACTATATATAAGATATTGATATCGTTCTGTTAATAAGATTTTATATATAGCTTGTTCCATAGCCTTTCTCTCGTCTGTTTTCCCTCTTATTCTATCTCCATCAAGTTGCATAGCATAAGTTTTAGTTGAACTTTCTACAAATTCATATTCTGTACTAATATCATTATCTCTATCAGGTAGCATTATATCCACTCCCCTTTAACATCAGCAGGATCTTCAATTCTATCTAAAACAACAAACCTTTGCCCTCCTGTTAATTTTAATAAAATAACTTTTTCACCCTCAACTAACTTATGATGTATGATTATTTTCTTTCTTCCTTTATATTCATGTTTATGATCAATAGGAATAGGGGCTTGACTAACATTAGGATGCCCATGATTAGTATCCCATCCACCAAAAATACTATCTGTACTGTGTTGAACTGTTATATCTACAGCATAATCTCTAACTAGATGAGTTAGAATGATATCATCTTCTAAGTAATCTATTGCATTATCTCCTTTTATTTTCAAAGGATTGACACTTGTAACAGTTCCTATTATCACTTCCATGGGTTCATTATTTGCAACAGCTTCTAATGAGATTTTTTTGATTAATCTAACTAAATCACTATACATTTATTACTCCTCCTATTAAATCTAAGTTCATTAGATGCTCTTGGAAGTTAAAAATATGAGTTACTCTATTTATTATCATAGTATTATCTATTTCTACATCTCCCAAATTCAACTTAACATAAAGAGAAAATCCAGCTCTACACTTTACATTTCCTAAAACATTTTTTAAAGAAAAGGATCTAGTTTTTTTATTATATAAAGCTATCAAAGCATCAGCTTTTATTTTAGGATTTTCAGTTTCATCAAAAGACTCAACTAATTGTAATACACCCCATCTATTTTGATTATCTGTACTTTGAGTAACATATAGCTCCCTTGAACCTGCTTTCTCATCTTCTCTATATACAACAATCTTGTTATAAGTTTTTTTATCTATAGAAGAAACATAAGAAAAATCTTCACTGCTATTCTCATCAAGTAATATCTCAAGTTTTAAAGTTTCTATATCTTTTAATGTTATTTTTCCAAAGTCATCATAAAGAACATAGATCTTTTTTATATTTTGTAAAGTTATAGAAAGTGCAGTATTAATAATATCTAATAAAGTCTTATTAACTTCTATTCTTCTAGGGATTACTAATTGAGTATTATCTAACTCTCCTACTCTCAATCTATAATCTTCAGTTAGCATTCTTATTACTTCATCAGCTCTCTTATTTAGATACTGATGTATACCTTTGTTCTTTAAATATCTAAGCTGATCATAAGCAGTAAGCTTAATTACATCACTTTTATCTCTACGAATTGTAAAAATAAAGCCATAAAAAATAGGAGTCCCGTTATAATAGAACTCCACTTTATCTCCTTCTTCTGGATAAATAACACCTTCATTTAAAATAGAAAACTCTAATTTACCTGCTGTTCCGTATCTCTCTGTTGTCCATTGCACTCCTTCAAGAACTTTTGGAAGAAGAGCAACTCCTTTTTTTCCATTCAAATCTTGCTTTGATATAATTATTTTTATATTTGCATTATTCAAGCCTAATCACTCTCCCTATATCTAAGTCAACAGCATTTGGAAGA
This sequence comes from uncultured Fusobacterium sp., assembly GCA_900543175.1. Lineage (GTDB taxonomy): Bacteria > Fusobacteriota > Fusobacteriia > Fusobacteriales > Fusobacteriaceae > Fusobacterium_A. Next base: position 5,982 of record UQQO01000054.1, on the reverse strand, counting down.
TTGTTAATTTTCATTAAGTTTTCCCATTTCTTTTCATCACCAAGTTGTTTTTTAGCAATTAATAACAGAGTATCATCTTTTTTAATTGTATAGGTTTTAGGAATATTCTTATTTGAACTTCTAACTTTAGATAATGCAAATTTAGTAACTCCAGCTACTGAAACTAATTTTTTTAATAACTTTCCTGTTTGATTTTGATATTCTTTTAAAGATATTGAGATATTGATATCCTCTCCTAAACTTTCAGCATCTTCTATAATATGAAAATCTTCTAAAGACACTGTTAAATTAGTATTGTAAATACTAGCTAATGTTCTATTATTTCTAAGTACTATAAATTGAACTGGTCTTTTTAACTTTTTCATACTCTCAAGCATAGATATATAATATTGTATTGGAAGAAAGCCACCTAAATATTTAGCAAAAGGGTATTTTCTCCCAGGAATCATCACAGTAAAAGTTATACTTTTCAATCCCCCATCTTTTAAAAGATTTATCTCTCCCTCATTTATCAAAGTTAAGGTTTTATTCTGATTCTTAGTTTTAATATCTACTTTTGCAGGAGCTATAGGGAATAAAATCCCACCTAAATAAAAAGAATACATAAATATCACCCACCTTTAATAATTTCCTTCAGCCACTGTTGCTGCTGACTCTACAAGTTTATTAGTAAGCATTCCAGCTACCTCATCTATATCTAAACTATTAGATATATTATTATTATTGCTTACTTCAACCTTCATAGATGCTGTAGTATATCTATTAATAACTTCTTGTTCTGCTAAATCTCTCATATACTTTAATTCTTCCTTAGTTAAATCTAAAGAAGTATTAGTTTTAGCAGTATTTCCAGATATCTGGCTTAAATAACTGTTAGTTTGGTCCATCATTCCACTATTTAACCCTAAATTACTTGTTAAACTTAAAGAATTACTTAAATTTTCTCCTGTTTTATATCCTTTAGTTACTGCTTCTCCAGTATCTTTAAGCTTCATATAGTCCAATCTTCCATCTGTAGCTGTTTTAAAATCTCTATAACCCTCTACGGTGGTAGCTTCTAATTTTACTTTTAAATTACTTTCAATATCTGATAATTTATCACTTATTCCTGTATCTATAATCTTATCTACTATACTCATAGTTGATTTGATAATATTTATAATACTAAGTCCCATATTAATAAATAATCTCTTTATAGCTACAACTGGGTGAGTAAAAATATTAGCCAAAAACTCAGTAAAACTTATAAACATATTTACTGATGTAGCTATCATATTGTATATATGAGCCCCTATTCCATATATAGCTCCTGTTATTATTCCAGTAGCTGATATAGTTGCCCCAGTAAATTTATTAAAAGCTGCCACTCCTAAATAAAGAGCTCCTACTGTTAACATAATTCCAGCCACTATCCAAGTAATAGGACAAGCTAACATGGCAGCATTTAATCCCCATTGAGCAGCTGTAGATGTAATCAATGCAGTATTATTAACTCCATGCAAAGTATTTTGAGCTATTAATGCTAAGTTATATGCAAGAGTTGCTCCTTTTACTATTGCAGTTTTTACTGCTATAACTCCTAAAGCTATATTATATGCAGTTATTCCAGCTACTACAGTACCTAAAACTGGAGCTATTAAACTCCAATTATCATATATAGCAGCACCCATTCCAGCTATCAACTCTATACTACTAGATAATACAGAGGTTAATTTTCCTATTAAAACAACAGACATATTTACAAATTGTTTTACTCTATCACTATTAACAATACCATTTATCTGTTTAGCGATAGGCTGGAATCCTTGAATAGCTGCATTCTTAACTCTAGTTATAACATCTGTAAAAGTCATAGGTATACTCTCAAATTGACTATTTATCTCTTGTGACGCTGAAAACATTGCATTTTTAATAACATCTGATGTTATTTTTCCTTCTGAACTCATTTCCCTTAAAGTTCCAATAGATACTCCCAAACTCTTACTAATTGCTTGAGCTAAAATAGGAGCATTTTCCATAATACTTCTAAATTCATCTCCTTGTAATCGCCCACTAGCTAAAGCTTGAGTAAGTTGATACATTCCTGCTGATTGTTCTTGTTGACTTGCTCCACCTATTTTAAAAGATTTTGCCATCAGTTCTGAAAAAAGGATTGCTTCTTGATTACTTTTAAAAGCATTTGGTGCTAATATTCCCAATTTAGAAACTACTTGAGAAACATCTAAAAAATTCCCTCTTGAGCTCTGTGCTGATTGATATATCATCTTTTGAAGCTCTTCTGTTGATTGATTTCCATCATTCATTAAATTTAACCTTGCTGTATTTTGTGTCATTGTATCTGATAAATTAATTCCAGCTTTTACTGTCTGAATTCCTAAATATGCTGCTGCTACCCTTTTTATCTTCTTAAAAAGATTATCTGAAGCAGTAGAGGCACTTCTTAATGAATTATTAAAATTTTCTTGAGCAACAGTGTTGCTATTTATCTTATTTTCTATCTGCTCTTGATATCTTAAAAGATCAGCAGATGCATTATTAAGAATACTTTGAGATGCTTTTAATACTGAAGTATCAATATTAATATTAGTATTATTTACTTTATTTAGTGTCGAAATCATTGTATTTACAGTTCCTATAACACTCATCAAAGGTTGTGTCATCCCATTAAGTAAATTTATACTAGCATTTATCTCTGCCACTATATCACCTCCCTAATTTTTTGCATTAAAAAACCCCAGATGATTAATCTGAGGTTCATTGTTCTATTTGTTTAATAATTTTTCTTTTAAAGCTTCTTGTAAAACTTGTGAAAAATTTATATTTTTATTCTTTGCTAAAATATCTAAATAACTAGGAATTGTTAATGTTTTCTTAACATAGGCTATTTTTACTAAAGATTTTTCATATTCATAGTTTAAACTTATATAAACTAATTCTTGCTTATCCTCTAGCAACTCTTTTACTTTGTTTATCTTACTAGGAGCAGGGAATTCTTTTTTCTCATTTTCTAACTCTTCTAGCAATAAAACTAAATACTCTTTTCCCATCTCCACAGCTTCTTCAAAAGTATCTCCATAAGTATTATAAAACTCTTTTTCAAAATCAGGAAAGCCAATGTAAAAAACATTATCTTCATATGTTATAATTGCTGGATAAGTTAAATTCACAAAATCACACTCCTTTTAAAGTTGAGGCCCAAGCAGGGCATTATAACCCAGCTTGGTTGAAAATACTCTCAACAGTTTTCTTTGGCAAATCTTTTCTAGGATGTGGAAGTGTCACTATACCCTTTTTAGATGGGTGTTTAAACTGATAGTGACTGCCCTTCACTCTATCCAGATACCAACCGTCTTTCTTGAGTAGTTTCATAAGGTCTTTTGAGCTCATTCAACCACCTCGATACAATTATAACACGTATTTTATACGTAGTCAATCACTTTCTTTTTAATCTTCTATTTTCTTTTTTATCATTTTCAATTTTTACTAAGATACAAGCATCAATAAAAGCTCTTTCTCTTTCATCAAGATTCAAATATGTACTAGGTAATATTCTAAGTTTGTGCAGGCAATAGTAAGCTATATTAGCCTCACTATCACCTGCATTTATTAGTTTTTTGCCTCTTCTACCTTATCTTGATAAGTTTCTCTAAAACCATTAACTTCTTGAACTTTATTCATAAGTTTAGTGAACTCACCACTTGATAACATTTGTTTTACTAATTCAGTTTCATCTTTAACTCCATAACTATCTTGAAGTTCAGCATTTTTGAAATCTGGATAAGTAACACAAGTTGTTACTAATAAAGCTAAATATCTATTTGAATCAAATTTTTCAACTCCATCTTTAGATATTGTGCAATTAGCTCTTAGTTGAGAATCTAGTTTAGCATTAATAGCTCTTATTTTAAATTTTTCTAGTTCTCCTGTCTCTTCATTAACAAATCTATCTGACACAGCATATTCAACTGTCCCTATATTTTTTGTATTTCCTTTTAAAAAAGCTTTTAAACTCATTTAATTTCCTCCTAAGCCATAAATCCATCTAAAAGTTTAAATGATTCTTGTAATTCAAAATCATCAAAAGTAAAATCAAAATCTTCATCCAAATAATCTGCATCTGCATCAAATTTAGCAAGAATTCCACCATCAATATTACAATCTTTAAATACTACTGTCTGTCTTCCTACTGCTGAAGTAGGATCCTCATTAGTTACTTGCATTGTGAAATATGTATCTACACCATCATTTTTATATTTTTCTAATAGTTGTCTCATAACAGACTGATTAAAATGACAAGTCATAGATCCTGAACCTTTCCATCCAGTAGATTTATTTCCTTTTCCAGTTTTCCCTAAAATTGGCACTTCTACTTTATTTTTTTCAAAGGTAGCTTCAAATGTTATAGCTTGCATAAAGTTATATCTTTGCCCATCTATAGTTACATAGCATTCAGCTTCGGAACCACTTACAGCATCTTTTCCGTGCATTGTTACTCTTTTCATCTAGCATCCTCCTTATCTTACTTCTACAACCATATATAGCTTTTCCATAACTGCTACAGGTTTTACAAAATCTTCTACTAATACAGATACTTTATCTGCTCCTTCTCTTATTGTAACTTCTTTAGGATTAAAATCTTCTATAGCTTCTATTCTTTCTAATTCTTGATGATGAGCTGTTATATCTGTCCATAAAGCTACTCTTCCAGAATTGCTGTTTCTTACTTTTCCCAAGTATCTTTTATTAAATAGTCCTGCTATATCCATAGCAATTTGATCTATTATTCTTACTACTTGGTTTCTATAGAAATCTTCATTTTTATAAATATCCCAAGATGTAAAGCTATTAATATCAGATAATACAACTATTTCATCATCAACTTGATGGAACATAAATTTCCCAGCTTCCATACCCTTTACTAATTCAGTTTGAGTATAATCAGCTTTTATATTAAAACTACCATCATATTTTTTATTAGTTAAAGATTCATTAATAGCACAACCAGCATTTGCTCCTACTACCCAGTAAACAGCTGAAGCTTTATTAATCTCTTCTCCTACACATTCATTGGCTACACTTATAACCCCTTCATAGTCAGCAGCTATATCAAAAAGAACACATTGATATTTAATACCAACTTCATCTCTCATTCTCTTAGTATGTTCTATATAAAGCTTTTTAGTAGTTTCATCTTCAACAGCTGCACCTATAGAGTTAAATCTATATTTTTCAGATTTTTCTAAGAATGTTTGATGTGCTAACCCATCAACCTTTTCTCCATTAGTTCCATTTGCTAAAGGTTTTCCAGAAGTAACCTCTAAAGTTCCACCTTTTTTCCAATGAACATAATCATTTTCTTTTAACTCAACTATTTTAGCTACTGTTTGCATATCCATTAAACTATTATCAAGATATGTAGAAACATCAAATTTTGACTCTTCATCTGCATTATTATTTATAACTATTCTTATATCATTTCCTCTAGTTCCAGGATATTTAGCTTCTGCTAAATCATTAGATGCCTTTACAGCTCCATTGCCATTTAATCTGTAACAATAAACTGTTTTAGCATTTTGGAATATATCTCTTAAAGCATCTAATTTTTTATTTGTATAGTCATAACCAAATATTTTCATTGAATTAGTTTGAAAATCTGAGTTCTCTACTGTGAATATATCTCCAACTGGTCCCCAATCAAGTTCAAACCCCATACAAGCATATCCTCTATCTGCAATATTTACATATGCAGCTGCTGCACTAACAAAGTTAATATATGTTCCTGGTAAAACTTTATTTTGAGTTAACCAAGTTCCTCCACCATATGCCATTTATTTCACCTCTTTCTTTAAATAATCATCAATTATCTTATTTACCTCTTCAAAAGAGTATTTTATCTTTTCATCTAATAAAATTTTTAAAAGATCTTTATACTTTGAATACTTTTTACTTATAAGTAAAGAAGCTTTAGTATATCTCCTCATC
>UQQO01000053.1 GCA_900543175.1 uncultured Fusobacterium sp. | reverse complement strand
GTCCTATAGCCTTTCCATTTTTTTGTATATATTCTTTTAATAATTTCATAATATAGTTGCCTCCAACAAATATAAATTCTAGTATAATAAGTTACATCATATCATATTTTTTATAGAAAAAACAGATTTTTTTTAATTTATTTAAAAATATATGCAGAAGCTAAACTTCTGCATATACTAAATATATATTTAATCTAATTATTTTTCATTAATAGCCCAGAAAATTTTCTCACTTGTCATTGGTAGAGATCTTAATCTTCTATTTGTAGCATTGTAAATTGCATCTGCAATAGCTGGAGATGCAGTGTTGATTACAACCTCACCTATTGATTTAGCTCCAAAAGGTCCTGTTGGCTCATTTGAATAACTAAACATAACTTTAATATTGTTTCCTAAATCTTTTCTTGAAGGAATCTTATATTGCATTAAAGTATCGTGTTTCATCTTTCCTCTCTCATCAAATTGAATATCTTCATAAAGAGCAAGTCCAATACCTTGTGCAATTCCTCCTTCAACTTGTACTTGAGCAAGAGCAGGGTTGATAGGAAGTCCGCAATCTACAACAGATAGGAAGTCTACTACTTTAGTTTCTCCTGTAAGAGTGTCAACTTCTACCTCAGCAAAACTTGCTATAAATGGTGGTGGTGAAGTTTTTCCTCCCCAAGTTGCAGTAGTTGTAATTTGATTCATTCCTTCAAATGATACAGATCTAACTCCAATCTCTTTAAGAGAAAGTTGATTTCCATTTTTATCTTGTACATACTCTCCCATATACTCAAGTTCTTCAACAGGAGTTTTCATTAGGAAAGATGCCATTTTCATAACTTCTTCTCTCATCTTTTTAGCTGCTAATATAACTGCATTTCCTGTTACATATGTTCCACTTGAAGCATATGCTCCTGGATCGTAAGGAGATACATCAGTATCAGCACTATTTACTATTATTTTTTCCATAGGAACTTCTAATATCTCAGCTGCCATTTGAGCAGTTACAGTATCACAACCTTGTCCCATATCTGTAACTCCTACATATAGTGTGTAATCTCCACTGTCATGAAGTTTTAAAGTTGCAGAAGCTGTATCTACCCCTTGAATACCAGAACCTTGCATTGTAACAGCCATTCCACTAGCTCTTACCTTACCATTTCCCATATCCTTTACACATCTATTTTTCCAATCAAATGCTTCTTTTCCTATCTCGATACATTTTTTAATATCTCCACTTACAGTTTCAGATTGATCAACTAAGTTTTTCATTCTTACTTCTGTAGGATCTAGCCCTAATTTGTGAGCAAGTTCATTTACTGCTGATTCAACTGCAAATGTACCTTGAGTAGCTCCATATCCTCTAAATGCTCCTCCAACTGTTGTGTTAGAGTAAACTATATCAGCTTTACATCTCATAGGAACTTTAGCATATAGTGGGAATGTTTTGTAAACAACAAGAGCTGTTACTGTAGGTGCATGCTCTCCATAAGCTCCTGTATTTGATAGAACATTGATATCAATAGCTTTGATATTTCCCTCTCTGTCAGAACCTATTTTAACTTTTAATCTCATAGCATGTCTTGTGTTTGAGCAAGCTTGAGTTTCTTTTCTTGTATAAACAATTTTAGATGGTTTACCAGTTTTCATAGTAACAAAAGCTGGATAGATTTCACAAACAGAAGTTTGTTTTCCTCCGAAACCTCCACCAAGTTTTGGTTTCATAACTCTTATCTTACTACTTGGCATCTCTAATGCTCTAGCTAAATGTCTTCTAACATGGAAAGGTATCTGTGTAGAAGAGATAACATTTAATCTTCCATGAGCATCAAGATAGCAAGCAGTTCTGTAAGTTTCCATCATTGCATGAATTTGTGGTTGAGTATAGTAAGTTTCCTCTATAATAACATCACTTTCAGCAAATCCTTTTTCTACATCTCCCTTAGTTTCTAAGTAAGATGAAGCTAAATTTCTCTTATTATCATATCCTATTGGATAGTTTGTATGAGCAGCTTCTCTATGAACTAAGATATCTGAGTCAAGAGCTTTTTCATAATCTATAACTGCTTCAAGAACTTCATATTTAACTTTTATAAGTTTCATAGCTTTTTCAGCTGTTTTCTCATCTATTGCTGCAATAATTGCTACTGGATCTCCTACATATCTCACATACTCATCAAGAATTTTTCTATCATATGGAGATGGTTCAGGGTATGATTGTCCAGCTAAAGTGAACATTGTATTAGGCACATCATGATATGTAAATATTTCCTCTACTCCAGGAACTTTTTTAGCTATTGAAGTATCAATATCAGCAACTCTTGCATAAGCATGTGGTGATCTTAAAAGTTTTACAATAAGAGAGTTATTGTTGATAACTAAATCATCTGTGTATAGAGGTCTTCCTGTAATTATTCCAACACCATCAATTTTTTTAGTAGACTTATTTACTATTTTCATTTGATTTTTCAGCCTCCATAAAGTTTTTAATAGCTCTTAATTGAGATACATATCCACTACATCTACAAAGGTTTCCATTTAAATAGTGCATAATCTCATCATCAGTAGGATTGTCATACTCTTTCATCATAGCAAGTACTGTCAATGTAAATCCTGGTGCACAGAATCCGCATTGCTCTGCTCCCTCAGCTGCCATAAAGTGAGCAAATCTTTCAGCCTCTTCAGGTACTCCCTCAATAGTAGTAACTTTTTTATTGTTTACCCTTGCTGCTAAAGTACTACAAGAAAGAACAGGCTTATCATCTACAAGAACTGTACAAAGCCCACAAGAGCCTGTATCACAACCTCTTTTTACACTTAAATACCCAGCTTTTCTCAACACATCAAGAAGGTATTCATCATCAGCTATAAGTAATTCTCTTTTTAGTCCATTTATAGTTAAATTTAATAACATTATAATACCTCCATAATAGCTTTCTTAACTAACACTTTTGATACAGCTGCTCTATACTCTCCTGTACCTCTCATATTTGAACTGTATCTGATTTCATCTAGAGCTTCACAAGCTTTGTTAATTACATCTTCTGTAATCTCATCTGCTGAGTTTAAAATCTCCATAGCTTTATAAGCTAAAACAGCTTTACTAGGTCTAACCCCGATAGCTATTCTAAATCCCTCTTGAGATCTTGTAACTGCTGTATTTGTAATAGCATAGTCAGTTTTTGATTTTCTAATACTTTGGAAAGAACCTTTTCCTTCAACTTTTCTTATTTTAATCTCTACAAGAATATCTCTAGTTTTTCCCTCTCTTGCTAGGTAGTCTTCAAGAGATATCTCTCCTTCATTAAATAATACAACTGTTGTTTCCATTGCTAAAAGAGCTGGTATCAAATCTGAGAAACCATATTTAGAGAATACAGTAGCTCCAACAGTTACATTATTTCTAAATTGTACCCCTATAATATGTTCTACTGAGTTTGAAAGAACTCCACTAAAAAGATTGTTTATAATAGGAGATATTTCTACATCTCTAAAAGATGTCATAGCCCCAATATGTACAAAATCATTTTCCTCTCTTATATATGAAAGAGATAGATTTGATAGATCAATAGCTGTGTTATAATTTGTATTCTCCATTCTTAAATATGAAGTTCCACCAAGAATAATATTTTTTTTGTTTTTTAGAAGTTCATCATAAGCCTCTTGCAATGTAGAAGCTGAATAAAATTTAGAAAAACTAAACAATTTAACCTCCTGTTTACCTTTGTTTTTATATTTATATTATACCATAAAAATACAGCAGAGTGTTATAAAAATGCCATCTCTCTGCTGTATAATATTTTTTTATAAAATTTATGCTCTTTCTCTAGCTTCTTTTTTTATTTTTAATTCTTCTTTTACTTTTTCATCAAGTGGAAGAATTATATTAAGAAGAACAGCTATTGCTCCAGAAACTACTATTCCTGATCCTCCAAAAATAAGTTGAAGACTTTCAGGAAAATATTTTAAAGCAGCTGGTACACTTCCAAGTCCATAACCAAGTCCTAAAGAAACTGAAAGAATAACAGCATTTCTTCCTTTTAAAGGTTCCTTAGTAATTAGATTAATTCCACTGATAGAGATCATAGCAAAAATCATAACTAAGCTTCCACCAAGAACACTTGCAGGTACACTTGATAAGATAGCTCCAATTTTTGGGAAGAAAGCTCCTGCAATAAGGAAAGCTGCCCCTGTTCCAACTACAAATCTACTCATTATACCTGTCATAGCAACAATTCCTGTATTTTGGCTAAATGAAGTAGTAGGTAGTACTGAGAACATAGAAGCTAGTACACTTCCAAAACCATCTGCTAAGATCCCTCCAGATAACTCTTTATCTGTAACCTCTCTATTAGCTCCCCCCATAGTAACTCCAGACATATCTCCAACAGTTTCAACTGCTGATACAATAAACATCATAATCATAGCTAGGCAAGCATCAAAATGAAATTTAAATCCATATGTAAAAGGTATAGGGAAACTTATAAGTCCAGCTTGTTTTATAGGAGTAAGATCAACTTTTCCCATAAATAGTGCAACTATAAATCCTACAACAGTTCCTATAAATATAGAACCAGTACTTGTAATTCCCTTTGTAAACTGTTTAAAGAAGATTACAGTAACAAGAACTACTAATGCAAGGAATAGATTTGAGAAAGAACCAAAATCAGCAGCTCCAACCCCTCCTGCAAAGTTTTGAACTCCTACTGGTAAAAGAGAAAGTCCTATTGATAGAACTATAACTCCTGTAACAACAGGTGGGAAATATCTTCTAATCTTTTTAATAATAGCACCTATAAAAGTTTCAAATAACGCTCCAACAAGAGCAGCACCTAAAATACCTTCATAACCATATTTGCTTCCAATTGATAGAGCAACAGGAACAAAAGCAAAACTTGTACCTACAACAATTGGCAATCTAGCTCCAATAGGTCCGATACGATAAGCTTGAATCAATGTGTTAATTCCTGCAACTAGCATAGTACATTGAATTAAAAATGTTTTTGTCTCACTAGGAATTTTCATAGCACCTGCAACAATAATTAAAGGTGTGATGTTACTTACAAACATAGCTAAGATATGTTGTAACCCTAGTGGTATAGCCTCCTTTAAAACTGGTACTCCGTCCAAATCATAAGGGGATCTGTTTTTCATTATTTTTTTTACCTCCAGATTTTTTTACTCAAGTTTCCTGTAATCAGAAGATAAAAAAAGATTATCTCCTTTCAAAAAACTAAAGTGAAAGAAAATAATCTTAAAATTACAAAAACAAGACTATTAAATTCACTCATAGCGGCTTGTTATTTTGGCAACCCGTAGAAACTCCTGACCATATTACAGGGATATATGAGTAACTAATTTTTTACATGCGTAGTAATTTTACTATATTTCACAAATTATGTCAAAGAATTTCTACAAAATATAACAAAAAAATATATTTTTTATAAAAAGACAGAGCTAGATTTATAAAATAACAAAATATAATTTAAAAAAAATGAATAACCATATAATTTTGTTAATATTTTTAAAGGAAAATTTATTTAAAAAACATATAAAAGTATTTGTAAAATTTAATTTAGAAGAGTATATTAATAAGTAAGAATAAAAATTAAAAAATTAGGAGGATTTTAATTGAAACCGATAATAGGAATAACAACATTCAGGGAAAAAAGAGAAAAGGGAGAATATAATGCAATTAACTTTGGATATGCTGAAGCTATAATTGCTGCTGGAGGAATACCACTATTTATACCAATAATGTCTGAAGAACTAACTATGGAGATGTTAGAAAGTGATGTTCTAGATGGGGTAATCTTTAGTGGTGGTGAAGATGTAGCTCCTAGATATTATGGAGAAGATCCAATTTTACAAATAGCAGGAACTGACACTAAAAGAGATGAGATGGAGTTTAAACTTTTAGAAGAAGCTTGTAGAAGAAATATACCTGTTTTAGGAATTTGCAGAGGGCACCAACTAATCAACGTTGCTTTTGATGGAACTCTTTATCAAGATATAGATACTCAAGTACAATCTGCTATGGGACATCACCCTAAAGCTATTAATAGAGATGAGCTTTTTCATAGTGTAAGTATAAAGAAAGATTCTTTAATTCACGACATATTTGAAACTGAAAAGATCTATGTAAACTCTTTCCACCATCAAGGAGTTAAAAAGCTTGGAAAAGGTTTAAAGGCTACTGCGTTTTCTTGTGAAGGAGTAGTTGAAGCTTTTGAGGCTATTGATATGAAAGATAGATTTATTTTAGGAATACAATGGCATCCTGAAAATTTAATCAATAGATATCCTGAATTTTTAGGGATTTTTAAAGCTTTTGTTGATAGAGCAAAGGAAAGATAGTATGATAAAAGGGGCTGTATTGCCCCTTTTTCTTTTACTATTTAAACATTTTAAATTTATTTTCTAATTCAGATGGTAAAGTTTTATAGTAATATTCTAAAATTCTTATACCTGGCTTGTAGTTCTTTTCATCAAGTAATAGTCCAAAATATTCATTCTCTATACTTTGAACAGAGAAAAAATCACTTTTTTCAAATATTTGAAACAATTCTGAAATTATCCCCATTCTCTTTTCTACTGAATAGTTATTGCTTTTTCCAACCATTAAAGCTTCCATAAAGAAAGCCTTACTATCCTTATTCTTTTGAAGCTTTTTAGCTCCCTTTCCTAACCAAATTAAAATCTCAAAATTTAGTTTTTCATCTTGTATTCTATCAGCTTCATAATTTATTTTACATTTTTCATAGAATTTCTTTAAAAGTAAAATATCATCAGTTTCTAAAGCTATCTCTATCATATTACTATATGCTTCAGCTTTATCTTGAGGAGTTTTCCCTTTAGCTAGAGATATAAACTCTCTAGTTGCATGTGAATAATCTCCCATTTTCTTATAAGCTTTACCTAATAACTTCTTAGCCTCAAATAAAAGCTGATCATCTTTTGTTTTCTTTATAAGCAGTTGAATATTCTCAAAGGCTTCATCATACTCACAACATTTTATAAGAGCATATGAGTAATCAAATAACACCTTTTCTAAAATTTCACACCATTTCTCTTTTCCCAATCTATCTTTAAATCTTCTATATGCAAAAACACTTCCCTCATAATCACCAAGTATATTATTCAGTTCAAAAATCTTTAGAAGGTTATCTTTAATAATTACTATATCTTTTATTCTGTGCATAGATTTTAAAAGATAGTTCTTTGCTATTCTGTACTCTTTCAAAGAGTAGAATTTTTTAAACAATTGTAAACAATAATTTCCTCTTTCAACTTCATTTATCTCATAAAGAGCTTCCTCTATATCCCAGATAACCTCTTTTGAAGAGATGTTATCTTTCTTTAAAATCTCCTTGAGAAATTCTATTGCCTGTTGTTCCTTATTTTTCATTAATTCTTCAACTTTAATAGAATCTTTAATTCCCCTCTCTTTTAAAATTCTATTAAAATTTTTACATAACAATTTTGCTGTTTTTTCAGTCAATGATCTCTTTCCAATCTCAATCATTCCTAAAAAAACCCTTGTAATGTCCTCTCCTACTAATTCCCCTTGAGTAATTTTATGTTTCTTTCTAAAAGCCAGTAATTTTTCTTCTGGTGATAAAAACATTGTTCTTCCCCCTTAATTATAGCTCTATAACCCTCGATTATAGACACAAAATAAACTTTTCTGTATTATACTACATAATCTATATTTTGTGTATGGAAAAATTTTATTTTATTTTGAAAAATAAATTGAACTTTATGTAAAAACTTAGAATAAATAAATAAAAATAGTTACAATATAAGAAATATCCTGTACTTTCTAAAAATTATTAAATTTCAATCCCATTCTTTTTTAAAAGTTCACTTAAAATCTTATAATCTGGAAGATGTATTCCCCCTATTCCCAATTCCTTTGCTCCATTGATATTAGCATCTACATCATCAATAAAAATAGTTTCACTTGGAGTTAGGTTATATTTATTTAATAGTGTTTCATATATTTCTCTCTCTGGTTTAATATAATGGTAGTAACATGAAACTACATCCCCATTAAACTCCCTTATAAAATCCCAATTTTCTCTAATATATTCAAAGGCTGGCTGATGAAAATTTGAAAGAATATACACATTGTATCCATTATTTTTCAATTTTCTCATAATCTCAACATTCTCCTCTATTGGTGATATACAAGAAGAGATATTCTCTCTAAATAGTTTCTCTATACTCTCCTTCTCTTCTGGAACTCTTTTAGTAAAAACTTCAATAGCATCTTCATATGATAAAGTTCCTCTATCTAACTCTAACCAATCTTTACTTTTAAAAATATTTATAATAAAATCTTCCTGATTCTCCTTTTTTACATATTTATTTAAAAAATTTTCAGGTGAGTATTTAACTAATACATTTCCTAAGTCAAATATAATATTTTTTATCATAACTGCCTCCACATAAATTTTTTATTTTTATTATAGCACAACACTTTCTTTAAAACACTATTTAAAATAATTTTGCATTTTCCACCTCAATAGAATTATTTAAATTCAATATAAAAAGTGATATAATATCCACATAAAAAGCATCTATTTTGATTTGATACGAGAGGTGGTAAAATGAAATTAAAAGCTATTGCATTAGATTTAGATGGAACATTGTTGACAAGTGATAAGAAAATATCTGAAACAAACAGAGAGGTATTAAAAGAGTTAAATAGAAGAGGTGTTAAAATTTTTCTAGTTACAGGAAGAACATATTTAGCTACTAAGCCTTATGCTTTAGATTTAGATGCTGGTGGTGTAGTTATTGCATATAATGGAGCAAAGGTAGTGGACTATGAAAATGATAGGGTAATTTTTGAACTTCCTTTAGAAGCTGATCATGTAAAAGAGTTAATAAGAATAAGTAAGAGATTGGGAGTTCCTTTAAATCTTTATCAAAATAATGAATGGTATGTAGAGGATTCCTCTAGAAAAGAGGTTATCAGATATGGTAGTGAAAGAAATATGATACCTATTGAGAGAGATTTCTATGATTTTGATGACTACAAGATGACAAAAACAGTTTTTCTAGGAACAGATGAAGAGCCTGAAACTTTAGAGAGAGTTCATAGAGAGGTAAAAAAAACATTGGGAAACAATGTATATACTGCTAAATCAACAGATATTCTATATGAAGTTTTGAATAAAGAGGTAAATAAAGGGTTAGTTTTAAAAAGAGTTTTAAAAACTTATGGTATCTCTCCTGAAGAGTGTGTTGCCTTTGGTGATGCTACTAATGATATAGAGATGCTTAGAGCTGTTAAATATGGAGTTGCTATGGGAAATGCCACTAGAGAGGTAAAAGCAAGTGTCGATTATGTCACTGATACTAATGATAATAATGGTGTGGCTAAATTCTTAAAAAAATATTTTTTTGACAGAGATTAGATTTTATGATAAAATTTCTTAAATAAAGCAAATATTAATATTTGATATATGATTGTAGAAAATGATATTTGTTTTTAGCTTTGTAAAACAAGGAGCATTTTTGCTCCTTTTATTTTAAATTGGAGGTTTTTATGAAAGAAAATAGTATTGTAATACTGGACTTTGGTTCTCAATACAATCAATTGATTGCTAGAAGAGTCAGAGAAATGGGTGTTTATGCTGAAGTTGTTCCTTATTTTGAACCTTTAGATAAGATCCTAGCTAGAAAACCTAAAGGAATAATTCTTTCAGGAGGACCTGCTTCTGTTTATGCTGAAGGAGCTCCTACTATTGATAAAGAATTATACTATCAAGGTATACCAGTTCTTGGAATTTGCTATGGAATGCAAATAACTACTCACCTAATGGGAGGAGAGGTTGCTAGAGCTGACAAGCAAGAGTTTGGTAAGGCTGAACTTATCATCGACTGTCCTGACAGTCCTCTATTTGAAGGAGTGCCTAACAACTCTAAAGTTTGGATGAGTCACAATGACCATGTAACAAAAATGGCTCCTGGATATGTTCAAATTGGACATACTACTTCTTGTGTAGCTGCAACTTACAACAAGGATATTAATTCTTACTGTATCCAATTCCATGCTGAAGTTACTCACTCTGAATATGGAACTCAAATTTTAAGAAACTTTGTGTTCAATATTGCTAAATGTGAGCAAAACTGGTCTATGGGTAACTACATAGAAGAAACTATTAAAAGTATCAGAGAAACTGTAGGAGATAAAAAAGTTCTTCTAGGACTTTCAGGAGGAGTTGACTCTTCTGTTGCTGCTACTCTTATTCATAAAGCAATTGGAGATCAATTAACTTGTATCTTCGTTGATACTGGACTTTTAAGAAAAGATGAAGCTAAAAAAGTTATGGAAGTTTATGGTGAAAATTTCCATATGAATATCAAATGTATAGATGCTGAAGAAAGATTCCTTTCTAAACTTGCAGGAGTTTCTGACCCTGAAAAGAAAAGAAAAATAATTGGAAAAGAGTTTATCGAAGTATTTGATGAAGAAGCTGGAAAACTTACAGATGTAGAATTCTTAGCTCAAGGAACTATCTATCCTGACGTTATTGAATCTATGTCAGTAAAAGGACCTTCAATGACTATTAAATCTCACCACAATGTTGGTGGACTTCCTGAAGATATGAAATTCAAACTTCTTGAACCATTAAGAGAACTTTTCAAAGATGAAGTTAGAAAAGTTGGAAGAGAGTTAGGAATCCCTGATCACATGATCGATAGACATCCATTCCCAGGACCTGGACTAGGAATTAGAATTCTTGGTGAAGTCGATAAAGAGAAAGCTGATATTTTAAGAGAAGCTGATGATATATTCATCGAAGAGTTAAGAGCTGCTGATCTTTACAATAAAGTTAGCCAAGCTTTCGTTGTTCTTCTACCTGTTAAATCAGTTGGAGTTATGGGAGATGAAAGAACATATGAATACACTGCAGTTTTAAGATCTGCTAACACAATTGACTTTATGACTGCTACTTGGTCACACCTTCCATTTGAATTCTTAGAAAGAGTTTCAAATAGAATTTTAAATGAGGTTAAAGGAATTAACAGATTAACTTATGACATCTCTAGTAAGCCACCTGCAACAATAGAGTGGGAATAAGTTTACCTTATTTTCTATTTTTTAATAAAATAAATTACTAAATTTTAAAGAGTTTAGATAAAGGAAAGAGCTGAAGAGAGTTTTTCTCTTTGGCTTTTTTCTTTTTGAAATATAACATCAATCTGTAATTTCCTTAGGCATAAAAAAACTACACCCTCTATCTTAATCATAAGATTTTAGGTGTAGCCTATTATTTTATTTATAGCTATTTAATTAGAATAACCCAGGGATATTAATTCCACCAGTTACTTTTCCCATTTCAGCTTCAGCTAATTCATCAGCTTGTCTCATAGCTTCTTTAACAGCAGAAAGAACTAAATCTTCTAACATCTCTTTATCTTCAGCAGCTTCTTTAACTACTTCATCAGTGAATTTAACTTCAAGAAGTTCTTTTTGTCCATTTACTTTAACAGTAACAGCTCCTCCACCAACTGATGCAACAAGTTCTTTTTCTTTTAATCCTTCTTGAACTGCCATCATTTGTTGTTGCATAACTTGAGCTTGTTTTAATATATCCATTTGGCTACCTGCTCCATTAGTTCTTCCACCTTTTAATTTTCTAACCATTTATCATTTCCTCCTAGTTTTGTGTTCTTTACGATTGATTATATCATAATTTATACCTAATTTTCAACCTTTACTTAAATATTATATGGAAAATAATATAAAGATTTGAAATATAACTCTTTTTCAATAAAAGTTGATTGTATTTTTTCACTTAGTTTCATCAAAGGTAGATATTTTTTTAATATAGAATTGTAGTCTAAAGATTCTGAAATCTCTATCACATTGTAATTAGTTAGATTCAAATCCTTAGCTAAACCATTTATTGTAGCTTCTATCCCCCCAATCTCATCTACAAGTTTTAGCTCCAATGCCTCTTCTCCCAGCCAAACTTTTCCTTGAGCTATTGAGTGAACATACTCTCTATTCAAATCTCTTCCCTCTGAAACTACATTTAAAAATTCATCATAAACTTTTAAATTTGAAGCATATATTTTATCTAACTTATCTTTATTAATTTCATTTGTCAAAGAGTATATATCAGCATACTCACCTTTTTTTAGTTCCTCTATGTTTATATCTATTTTTCCAATTAACTCTTTAATATTTGGAATTAAACTTACAACCCCTATTGAACCAGTAAGGCTTCCTTTATCAGCATAAATTTTCTTTGCATCAGCAGAGATATAGTAGCCTCCAGAAGCTGCTATTCCCCCAATAGAGACATACACAGGCTTAACCTTATTAACTTCCTTGATCTTGTTGTTAATTATTGCAGAGGCTAAAGCAGAGCCACCAGGAGAGTTTACTCTCAATACTATCCCTTTTACATTTTTATCTTTTAAAGCTTTATCTAATTCATTTAATATTATATTTGGAGTTAACTGATCAGAAAGATTTCTAGGCTCTTCCCCCATTAAAATAGTTCCTTCTGCATAGATAATAGCTATTTTATCACTATTTTTTCTATTTGTTTTTTTACTATTTTGAACATATTGAGCATATTTTTCTAAAGAGACAACTTTTTTCTTTCCTAAAAATTCTTTAAGTTGCTCATAATACATCAATTCATCTACCATTCCCAACTTTTTCAATTGATAAGGCTCTGAAACCATCAAATCTCCAGCTAAAATTCTTTCATTGATTAGATTTTCATTTAGTTTTCTATCTTTACTTATATTTTTTACAAAATTATCATAGACCTTATTTAAAAGTCTCTCCATATTCTCTTTATACTCTGGAGACATCTTATCCTTTACATATTGCTCCCCATATGATTTATAGTCTCCAACATGTACTACATTAACTTTTATTCCCAATCTATCAGCTAAATTTTTATAATACATCATCTCAGCATAATATCCAGTGATATTTACATTTGCACTCATTGCTGGGGGCATAAATATTTCACTGCTTTTAGTAGCAAGAGAATAATTTCTATTATCAACAGATGTCATATAGCTATACACCATTTTATTTTTAGCTTTTAATGAAGTTAATTTCTCGCTTAACTCCTCAATCTGTCCTCTATTTAAAGCTAAATTATCTAATTTAAGTATAACTCCCTTTACTTTTTCATCTTTTTCAATAGAATCAAAAGTTTTAAGAAGTGAATAGAAGTTTATATCTTCATTTTTCAAAATCTCTGGAAGATTTTTATTTTTCTCTTTAAATTCTCTAGCTAAATCTAATTCAATATAGCTTTCATTTTCTAAAGTTATACTATCTTTTTCTAATATCTCATTTAAAATTATTCCACTAATTCCAAAGAGAATAATTAAAAATAGAAATCCCTTTATTAAAAATGAAAATATCTCTTTTATTACAAAAAAGATAGTTCCCAATACTATTTTCTTTAAAAATTTAAAAAATTTCATTTTTTCACCACCTATTTTATCATTATTATTATAATAGCAAGGTGAATCCCTTGTGTCAATCTTTATATATTTAGATTAATAGTAGTTTACAAAAAAACAGGAGATATTCTCCTGTCCTCTTATTAATTTAAGATAATTTAGTTTAATTATTTTTTAAACATGAAGTACACTGCACCTATCATACAAAGAAAGGCATAGATATAGTTCAATCTAAACTCTTGCTTTAAGTATAAAACAGAGAATCCTGAGAAAACTATTAAAGTTATAACCTCTTGAATAATTTTTAATTGAGCTACTGTAAAATATTGAGATCCTATTCTATTAGCTGGAATTGAAAAACAATATTCAAAGAAAGCTATTCCCCAACTTGTGATAATTGCAAAAAACAGAGCACTTTTAGTATTTTTCAGATGTCCATACCAAGCAAAAGACATAAAAATATTTGAAATAAACAGTAAACAGATTGGTAAAAATTTCATAAAATCCCTCCTAAAACATAATTCCATCAAGGATTTTACTGCAAATTTCAAAAAAATTCAAGATTTTTCTTTTTTAGAGCTCCCAATAAAAATATTAATTGATAAAATCTTTTAACCTCTCCCAAAAATTCTTTTTTTCTTTTTCTTCTCCCAATTGAATAATCTCTTTTCTAAGAGCTATTTTTATCTTATTATTAGGAC
>UQQO01000052.1 GCA_900543175.1 uncultured Fusobacterium sp. | reverse complement strand
AATAAAATGTTAAAGGGAGAAAATCTTTTTAACATTTTTTTTATAAAATAATTGATAATTTTCTTTTTTGATGGTACTATTTTTATAGATATACACAGTAAATTGAACAAGAGGAGGAGAATATGGGTAAAGAATTCTTAATAGTAAGTAAAGAGATACTTCCAGATTATTACGATAAGGTTATTGAGGCTAGAAATCTTTTAAATGAAGGAAAGGTAAAAGGTGTCAGTGAAGCTGTAAAAATGGTTGGAATTAGTAGAAGTACATACTATAAATACAAGGATTTTGTCTTTACTCCATCAGAAAATAGTATGGGAAGAAAAGCTCTTATCTCAGTTATGTTGGCTCATAAGAAAGGAGCTTTATCAGAAGTATTAAATTACATCTCTTCTGTAAATGGAAATATTCTTACAATCAATCAGAATATACCTATTAATAATGTAGCATCTGTTATTATATCAATGGATATTTCTGAAACTACCATTACTATTGAAGAGATAATAGTTGCTTTAAAAAAATTTGATTTTGTTAAATCAGCAAAATTAGTTGCAATGGAATAGAAATAATATAACACCTAAAGTCTTTTTATAGATAGAGGGTGTTTTTTATATTATTTGTCAATTGAGAATAATATAGAAAATAAACTATGTTAAAAAGAGGATCAATTAGAAAAAAGACTTTATATTTTTGCTGAAAAGAGGTATTATATATATAAATATTTATAATAGATGAAAGGAACTTTAATGGAGATAAAGGAAAAAATATCTTTTGAAGCTAGAGAAATAATAAAAAATGAGATAGAACACGCTGGGGGAAATGAGGTATTTTTTAGAGGGATACCTGATGAAACAGGAATAGTTAAAGAGGTAGTTGTTCTTGCTAGAGGAAATAAAACTTCAGTTCCTGCTATATTAAAGGCTATGAAAAAGGGAGAGGTTATAATTCACAACCATCCATCAGGTTTTTTATACCCTTCAGATGCTGATGTAGAGATTGCTTCTATCTACTCCAATAGAATGGCTGGAGCATCATATATAGTCAATAACAGTGTAACAGATATATATGTGATAGTTGAACTATTTAGAGATGACAATGTAAAAATTGATATAACTCCATATTTTGAAAAAACTGGGCTTTTATCACAGGTTTTCCAAGGTTTTGAGTATAGAGATGAACAATTACATATGGCTAAACATATAGAAAAAGGATTGAATAGTGAAACTAAAGTTATTGTTGAAGCTGGAACAGGGACAGGAAAAACTTTAGCATATTTGATACCAAGTATAGAATGGGCTATAAAAAATAAAAAAAGAGTTGTTATATCTACAAATACAATTAATTTACAAGAGCAACTTTTAAACAAAGATATTCCCATAGCTAAAAAAGTTATACAGGGAGATTTTAGATATATTCTTGTAAAAGGAAGGGGGAACTATCTTTGTAATAGAAAATACTCAAATATCTCAATGGGAGAGAATATAAATGCTCAAGAGTTTAATGATCTTCAAAAAATACAGTTTAAAGAGATAATTAAATGGGGGCAAAAAACTGAAAAAGGTGATAGAGTTGAACTTCCTTTTGAGGTAGATGCAAGTGTTTGGGAACTTTTTCAAAGTGAAACAGATATTTGTGCAGGAAATAAGTGTCCATATAAAGGGGAGTGTTTCTTTCTAAAATCTAGGGAAGAGAAGAAAAATGCAGATATTTTAATTACAAATCATCATATGTATTTTTCAGATCTAGCTATAAGAAAGGAGATAGGTTTTAATACTGAGTATTCAATACTTCCAGAATATGGAATGGTGGTTTTTGATGAGGCTCACAATGTGGAAAAGGTAGCTAGAGATTACTTTTCATATGAGGCATCAAAGTATAGTTTTACAAAAACTATGAACCAAATATTTGCAGTTGAAGGAAAGAAAAAAAATACAGGTAGTCTTGAAATTATTCAAAAATACATAAAAAATCATGGAATAGATCACAGAGGTATTTTAGAAAAAGAGATTGAAGAGATAAAATTAAAACATAAAAATCTTTATTTAGCTGGAAGAGAGTATTTCAACCATATTATTGAGGTGTTCTCAAATGGACAGATGGGAACTTTTACATTTAGAGCTAAAAAAGATGAGATGGACAATTCTCCTTTCTTAAGCTCTCTTATAGATTTTAGAGAGAGATTTAATAGTGAATATAACTCATATAGTAGAAAGGTGAGGGAGTTTATAAAAGAGATTAGGGATGAAGAGGATGAAAATGGAAATATCAATGATTTTATAAAATATGTTGATAGATTGGATAACTTCTTTAATAACTTTAGATTTATCAATGATTTTGATGATGAAGAGTTTATCTATTGGATAGAGGTAAATAGTAGAAAGAGTAACTCAAAATTAGTGGCAACACCTTTAAAGATAGATAGTGAACTTCAAAAAACTCTATATCTAAATCTGAAACAAATAGTATTTACCTCTGCAACAATAGCAATTGGAAATGATTTTAAATATTTTAAAGAATCTATTGGACTTGAGGAAGATACTTTAGATAAGGTTATTCATTCACCATTTAATTATGATAAGCAGATGAAAGTATACATTCCATCAGATATTCCAGATCCTTCAGATAAAACTTTTACTGAGGAGATAGCAGAGTTTTTAAAGGCTATGTTGATAAAATCTAAGGGGAAAACTTTTGTTCTCTTTACCTCATATTCAACTTTAAATTATATGTATTTTATGTTGAGAGATGAGTTAGAAGCTAATGGAATAGAGCTGTTTATTCATGGTAAAGCTCCTAGAACTCAACTTGTAGATATGTATGTAAAAGGGAGAAACCCTGTACTTTTTGGAACAGACTCTTTCTGGGAAGGAGTAGATATAAAGGGAAGACAATTGAGTTCGGTAATTATTGTTAAGATTCCTTTTAAAGTTCCTAGTGACCCTGTAACAGAGGCTATTATAGAGCATATTACTGCTCAAGGGAAAAACTCTTTTATTGAGTATCAAGTCCCAGAAGCTGTAATTAAATTTAAACAAGGAATAGGAAGATTAATAAGAAGTAAAAGTGACAGTGGAACAATAACTATCTTAGATAATAGAATAATAAAGAAAAAATATGGTAGATATTTTATAGAGTCCATACCTACAAAAAATATAAATGTAATGGGAAAAACAGATATATTAAAGGATATAGCAATGAATAGCAAAGGTGAGAACAATGAAAAAATTTAGCTTATTTGGACTTAAATTTATGTTTGAAGTAAAGAGGAGTAGTAAAAATGATGTGGAACTTTACTCTACCTCTTATGCTTTAAGAGAGAAGATAATATATTTAATATTAATAATGTTTATTATAGCATTTAGCTCAAAAATTGGATTACTTTCTAAGAATAATAACTATAGTGTAGGAGATGTGGTAATATCTGATATTTATGCACCTAAAACAATAGTTTTTAATGATAAAAGTGCTAAGGAAAAAATAATAGAAAATATGATTGTTCAATCTGGAAAGGAGTATATCTACTCAGCAGATGCAGGAAGAATTTATTTAGAAACCTTTGATGAGTTTTTTGATGATATCTATGCACTAAAAAATAATAAAGATAGCAATGTAGATTTTAAAAATTTAGAAAAGGACACTGGTAGAAGAATACCAGATACAATGGTAAAAGGTTTGCTATCATTAAAAGTTCCAGAGATTATGAAACTTCAAAAAGAGACAAGAAAATTCTTAGAAAATCTATATGAAAGTGGTATCATACAGGAAAAAGCAACTATAAAATATAGATCTCCTTTTGATAAGAAAATAGAAAAGCTCTCAAATCTTCAAAGACAAGTAGTAGAAACTTTTGCTGCTCCTAACTATATATATGATGAGGATAAGACAAAGAAAGCTATTGAAGAGAAAGTTTCTCAAATTAATGATCAATATATTGAGATTAAAGCAGGAACTTTAGTTGCTAAAAAAGGTGAGATTTTAAATGAGAGAAGAATAAAAATTCTTGAATCTTGTGGAGTGTACTCATATAAGAAAAGCTTAGGAATAATGATGGCAAATTTAACATATCTATTTATTATTTCTACTCTGTTCTATCAAATTATATTTAATAGATATAAAAAAGATATTTTAAGAAAAAGCACATATAGAAGTACTGTTCTAATAATTATAGCTTTCTTCTTAACATTTAGATTTATAAATAATGACTTGATATATCTAATGCCAGCAGATACAGCTCTATTTTTATTGGTACTCTTAACTAATACAAAATATGGTCTGATGATGATCTCATTTATGTTGTTCTTCCTATTGCCTATAATAGATTATGATCTGATATTCTTGGTTATGAATATTGCATCTATGACTTTTGGAGCTTATCTGATTAAAAAGGTAAATACAAGAGCTGCATTAATAGCTGTAGGAATTCAAATGGCTGTATTAAAAGTGGCAACTTTTGGATTGTTAAGTTTCTTCTCAGAGGTAGAAACTTTTGGAGCTGCACTAAAATCTGGAGAGATAATAGTATCTGGACTTGTTTCTGGAATGATTGCAATTGCTCTTCTTCCATATTTTGAAAAGACATTTAATATTTTAACTCTTTTCAAACTTTTAGAATTAGGGGATCTATCACATCCATTGTTAAAGAAACTATCTATGGAAGCTCCAGGAACTTTCCACCATTCAATGATGGTAGCTACACTTTCTGAAAATGCAGCAGCAGCAGTGGGAGCTAATGCAGTATTTGCAAGGGTTGCATCATACTATCACGATATAGGAAAATGTAAAAGACCTCAATTCTATGTAGAGAATCAACAAAATGGAGAAAACCCTCACAATAGAGTTTCACCATTTATGAGTAATCTTATAATAACATCTCACACTAAAGATGGTGCTGAAATGGCAAAACAGTATCAGATACCAAGAGAGATAAGAAATATAATGTATGAACATCAGGGAACAACATTCCTAGCTTATTTCTATAACAAAGCAAAGGCTTTAGATCCAACAGTTACAAAAGAAGAGTTTAGATATAGTGGACCTAAGCCAAGAAGTAAAGAATCTGCTATTATAATGCTTGCTGACTCTATTGAAGCAGCAGTAAGATCTTTAGATGAGAAAACACCTAGAGCTATTGAGGAGATGTTGAGAAAGATTATCAATAGTAAAATTGAAGATAATCAACTGTCAGAAGCTGATTTGACATTTAAAGAGATAGAGATAATAATTCATACTTTTGTTAAATCATTGATCAGTATACACCATGTAAGAATAAAATACCCAGGACAAAAATAACAAAGAGGAGAAAAGGAGAATAAAATGGAACTAGTAATGGATATGTCTTTAGAGATAGAAGGATACGATGAACTTGTAAAAGAGGATGAGATAAGAGATTATGTAAAGAAAGCTCTTGAGAGTGAGTTTGAAAGTGATAGACCTGTGTATCTATCGCTTCTATTTACAGGAAATGATGAGATTCAAGTTATAAATAGGGATTACAGAGGAAAAGATCAACCTACTGATGTTATCTCATTTGCTTACCATGAAACAGAGGATTTTGATATTGGACCTTATGATACTTTAGGAGATATTGTAATATCTATGGAGAGAGTTGAGGAACAAGCTGCTGAATACAATCACTCTGTAAAAAGAGAGCTATACTATGTATTAACTCATGGACTTCTTCATCTATTGGGATATGATCACATAGAAGAGGAAGATAGAAAAGAGATGAGAATTAGAGAGGAAGAGATACTAGGACAATTTGGCTACACAAGAGAGATGTGATGCTATGAAAAAAAATTGGAAAGAAAAGGGAGTTACTGAGAGTTTTAATGTAGCTTTTGAGGGGTTATTTGATACAATTAGAACAGAAAGACATATGAAGTTTCACTGCTTTTGTACAATAATAGTTCTGATTCTTTCACTATTTTTAGATTTAGCAAAGGCAGAAGCTTTAGCACTTATTATAAGTGTGACATTGATGTGGGTTACAGAGATGTTTAATACTGCAATAGAAAGTTGTGTTGACTTAGTCACAGAGGAGTATCATCCATTGGCTAAAAGAGCAAAGGATATAGCAGCAGGGGCTGTTCTTGTTACCTCTATGAATGCTCTTTTAGTAGGGTATATAGTTTTTGAAAAAAAGATACCTGTATATTTAAAAGATGTACTTAAAGTCTTTAAAGACTCTTTTCAACATACAACAGTATTAGTTTTTGTGATAGTTATTATGCTAGTAATAATTATCAAATCATTCTTTGATAAGGGCACTCCATTGAGAGGTGGAATGCCTAGTGGTCACAGTGCTTTAGCTAGTTCAATATTTACAATAATAACTTATTTAACTCATAATCCTAAGATATTTTTCCTAACTTTAATTTTAGTAGTTCTTGTAATGCACTCTAGAATTGAAGGAAAAATTCATACCCTATTTGAAACAGTAATGGGGGGATTATTAGGTTGGGGAATCACTTATCTTATTTTATCAATTATTAATATGTAGGAGATATGAAAATATGCATACAGCAAAAGAGTATATTATGCTTAGTATTCTGTCATACTGCAATTTTAACCAAACTGAACATGGAAAAACTATCTTTGAAATTTTTAAAGAGGATGTGGAAAAGAAAATATTTAATGGAACATTTATAATTCTTAACCCTAAATATGATCAATTCTTTTTAAAATATTTTGAAGATGTGATGAAAGAATGGAAAGTTTTTTACACAGATAACAGAACAGCTCAAAATCCAAACTCAACAAATACAGGTTTTTATTCAGTTGCCTTTGAGAAAAAAGGCAACTTTGTTTTAGCTTTTAGAGGAAGTGAAAAATATCCTCTTGAAGATGCTTATAAAGATTTTATTGAAACTGATTTAGCTATCGGTTTAGGAAAAATACCTGAACAATTTCATGAAGGTGTAGAGGTTTACACCAAACTTGTGAAAGATTTTAAAATTCCTCTTGAGAAGATATCTCTAACTGGACACTCTTTAGGTGGGGGAATTGCTCAATATGTAGTTTTAATGGCTGATAAAAAATTAAAGTACATTCCTAAAACTTATCTTTGGAACTCTGTTGGAATAAATAGAGATGGTATAGTAAATGTTTTAGAATATATAAATTTAGAGAAAATTCTAGTACAAAATACAGATTTAACTAAGGAAGAAAGAAAAGTATTTAAAGAGTTTCAACGTCCATATTTAGAATTTTTATTAAAAGAGCTAAAAAAGATAAAAGCTATAAAGGATGAAACTACAATTTTAGCTAATAGATATGATTCTATCTACTTCAATATTGATGAAACCTTTATAAAAACTCTTTTAAAGACAACTAATTTAGAAAAATGTCTAATGAAACTACCTTTAGCTAGAAGAAGAGATCTATTATTAAAGAAAAATTTCTTTGATGCAATATTTCAGTTAGACAATATGGGAGAGCTTTTAGAAAAAGCTTCAAAATTTATTAAAAGGGTAAAAGATAATAGTAGTTATGAGGATAAAGTTTTTAACTTTGGACACTCTAAAGATCTTACAAATTCTTTGTTTAAACATATAGGGGCATCATATTTAGTAGATAATGATTTTCATAAAAGAACTTTAGGAAAATATAATTTCTTAAATAATCTTCTACTATTGACAAAATCTATTCAAGATCATCATTTTGAAGATGTATTTTTGCCATTTTTAGAGGATGAGGGGAATAATAGTGGAAACTTTACTTCTCAATTAAGTTTAAATTTTATAGCCAGTGCAATTAGAAAGCTTATAACTAATGAGTATTGTTTAGAGAAGGATTTTTTAGCCTCTTATTATAGCTTATGCAAAGTGGATGAGGAAAATTTTGAAAAGTTAAAAAATCAATTACTTCAAGGATTAGATAGCACAGGGGCTGAACTTCCATATAAAAAACATATAATTCATCAGATTAAAAGTATGGAGATGGAAGAGTTTAGCACTCTTTGGGAGAAGATAAAGGTAAAACTTCCAAGCCCATATAAGTTACAGGATATATTTGATGTATTTATATTTGAGCCGTATTAGAATAAAAAATAAATAGATTGAAAGAGAAGAACTTTTTTAAAAAATAATCAAAAAATTTCTATTGGGGGATTATCTATGCAACAAATGTTATGGAAGCAGGAAAAGTTTCTGAAACTCTACTTATAGATACTGCTTATAAGCTGGGATCTTCTATATAGAATTTTTTATAATTTAATGAGGATTGATTTCTGTATTTTATAGAAGTTGATCCTTTTATTTTTTATTAAATACTAACTACTCAACTATTACCTATAAATATTATAAAAATTGAACTTTGAACTAGATAATATTTTGTAGACTTTACACAGCTGAGTAGATACATTAAATAATAATTATAAAAAAAACTACACCCTCCATCTTTTAAAATGAAAGGTGTAGTATAAATTTATTTATTAATCTGGATTTACAACATACTCTGTAAGTTCATTTACAAATTTAAGTGTCTTATCATTTTTATCATTAACTGGGTTAAATTCTACTATATCAACAGATGTGATTGAGTAGTTTTTAAATAGATATTTGAATGTTTGGAATATTTCATCAGTAGTGAATCCATTTCTTACTGGAGTACTTACTCCTGGTGCTAATTCAGGGTTAACTGAATCAACGTCAAAACTGATGTGAAGGTTATCTATTTGTAAGTATTCTCTTATCTCTTCAAGGATATTATCAAGTCCTTTTTGAAGTACTTCATCGTGATAGATTACTTTTACTCCAAGTTGATCAATAATCTCTCTCTCTTTAAAGTCAAGATCTCTTGCACCTAGGATAACAACATTTTTACTATCTATTTTAGCCCCTTCATAGAAACAGTTTACAAGATCTCTGTCCCCTGCTCCTTGTAATAGTGCTAGAGGCATTCCATGGATATTTCCTGTAATAGTTGACTCATCAGTGTTCATATCTCCGTGAGCATCTATCCAGATAACTCCAATCTCTTTTTCAAGTGAAACTCCTGAGATACTTCCTAGAGCAATTGAGTGGTCTCCACCAATAACTATAGGTCTATATCCATCTCTTACAGCTTCATTTACTGCAGTTGCAAGTTTTTCACAAGTGTTAAGAATTGTATTCTTATATTTTAAGTTCCATTCATTGAAGTTTTCTTTTTGTTTTTCAACTTCAATAATTTCCATCTCATCAAATGTATCTGGGAATGCTTCACATAATGTATCTGGTCCAAACTCGATTCCAGCTTTGTTTGCTCCTAAGTTCATAGGCACACCAAACATCATGCTCTTCATCTTTTCTGTATATAGGTAGATAGCATCTTCCTCTTCAATTACATTGATATTGATTAATTCAGGATCTGCCATACCTTGAATATGAAGTTGAGCTTCTTTTAAATCTTCTATATACTCTATAATCTCTTCAGTAATTCTCTCTCCTGGAGTGATAATAGGGATTCCAGGTGGATAAGCCATTATCATCTCTCCACAGATCTTACCAGCACTTTCTTTAAATGGAATAGTGTTCTTTTCACTGTAGAATGCTTCCCTTGGAATTAGAACTTGTTCAGGGATTCCTGGCATTCTAATTATATTTCTCTTAATTTTATTTCCTTTTCCATAGTATCTATTGCTAATATCTTTAAGAGCTGCAATAAATTTATCTATACTTTCATCAGTATCTCCTATTGTAATAAGTCCTAGAACATTATAGAAGTCTGAAAGTTCCATTTGAATATTGTAATCATCTACAAGTAGAGTTTCTAACTCTGCCCCTGTAAGTCCTAACTCTTTAGCTGTAACAGTTATTTTTGTAGGGTCAAAAGCAAATACTCCTTCTCTTCCTACAATCTCTTCACCAAAACAAGACATTCCAGGTATTTTATTTACTTCACTTCTAAATCTTTTAGCAAGTTTTATAGCTTTATCTAAAAGAGCTGTTCCTTCAGTTGCTATCTGTCTTCTAGCACAGTCTAATGATGCCATTAAAGGATATGAAGGTGAAGTTGTATGTAATAAACTTAAGATTTGTTGAACTTTATTTACATCAATTCTATCTGAATTTACATGTAAAAGTGACATTTGAGTCATAGCTCCAATGATTTTATGAGTACTTTGAGTACACATATCTGCTCCAGCATCTACTGCTGAAATAGGTAGATCATCATGGAAGTGAAGATGAGGTCCATGAGCTTCATCTACTATTAATGGAATATCATAGCTGTGAACAATATCAGCTATCTTTTTAATATCAGTAGCAACTCCATAGTAAGTTGGGTTGATAATAAGTACAGCCTTAATATCTGGATGTTGTTTTAACATATTTTCAACAGTTTGAGGTCTGACACCATGAGCTATTCCTAACTCCTCATCAATCTCTGGGTTCATATAGATAGGTTCAGATCCACTTAAAATAATTCCTGCTGAAACTGATTTATGAACATTTCTAGGAACAAGAATTTTATCTCCAGCTTTCATTACAGACATAATCATTGCTTGAATTGCCCCTGAAGTTCCGTTTACTGCAAAGAAACTTTTCTTTACACCATAGGCATCTGCTGCCAGTTCTTGTGCTTCCTTTATACAACTTTTTGGTTGGTGTAGTCCATCTACCATTTTAAAAATAGTTACATCCATGGAGAAAGGTCCATTCCCCATAAAATCATAAAATTCTTTATCTACTCCTTTTCCTCTTTTGTGTCCAGGAACATGAAATGGAAGAATATCTCTACCAACATATTCATTTTTTAACACTGAGAATAGTGGAGTTTTACTTTGGTCTAGCTTTGACATCTTACCTCCTTATAGTTAAATTTTTTATTTTATATATTTGTAGCATAATGCTATAATAAATATTATCCAAATTCTGTAATTCTTCAAATACGATGTATTGTAAGACTTTTTATAAAATTAGTCAATCATTTTTAATTTTTTTAGGAGAAAAATATGAAAAAAATTTTGATACTTATCTCACAAGGGATTGAAATTCTTGAGCTATCCCCATTCATTGACATTTTTGGTTGGAATATGGTTGTAGGAAAAAAGAACATTACAACTACCACAGTTAGCATACATGATATAATATATTGTACATGGAATTTAAAAATTTTTCCACAATTAAATTTAAAAAAAGAAAATATTGATCTTGAAGAGTATGATGCTTTAGTTATCCCTGGTGGGTTCGGAAAAGCAGGGTTCTTTAATGATATGAAAGATTCTAACTTTAAAAGTGTAATTCAATATTTCAATGAAAAAAATAAAATAATTGTAGGAATTTGTACAGGAGTTATTCCTTTAGGAGAGGCAGGAATCTTAAAGGGAAGAAGAGCCACTACTTATTTATTAGATAATGAAAGATATTTTTCACAGTTGGAAAAATATGGAGCCATCCCAATAAGAGAGGAGATTGTAGAGGATGAAAATCTTATCACTTGCTCTGGACCAAAAAATGCTTTAGAGACAGCATTTCTACTTTTAGAAAAATTCAGTGATAAGGAAAATTGTAATATTGTGAAAAAAAATATGTGTTTTTAATATAAATTTTATTTTTTTGTGTTAAAGATAAAAAAAAGGATGAAATTTATATAAATTTATGTTATCCTTATATTAGGTAGTAAAAATATTATATGAGGTGAAATTTATGAAAATTACTGAAAATACAGTTGTAACACTAGAATTTAAAGTTTATGATAATGATACAAATGAGCTTTTAGAAGATACAAAAGAAGTTGGTCCTTTCTTCTATATTCATGGAATTGGAGCTTTTGTTCCTAAAGTTGAAGAAACTCTTGAAGGAAAAGAAAGAGGATTTAAAACTGTTATGACTCTTACTCCTGAAGAAGGATATGGAGAGTATGATGAAGATCTTATCATGGAAATGAGCAAAGAAGATTTTGCTGACTTTGATGATATCTATGAAGGAATGGAATTTGTTGCTGATATGGAAGATGATGAAACTGGAGAAGAAAGCGAACAAGAGTTTGTTATCACTTCAATAGAAGATGATGTAGTAACTACAGATGGTAACCACCCATTTGCTGGAAGAAATTTAAGATTTGAAGTTGAGGTTACAGGAGTTAGAGAGGCTTCAGAAGTTGAACTTGAACATGGACACCCTCACTTTGAAGGATTTGAAGACTAATAATTTCAGTAAAAAAGGGGAAGAGATTCCCCTTTATATTTGTAATTAAATTTATTTAGGAGGAAAATTTTATGAAAATTGCTTTAGGTGCTGACCACGGAGGATTTGAATTAAAAGAGAAAATAAAAGCACACCTTATTGAAAAAGGATATGAAGTTCTTGATTTAGGAACTCACTCAACTGAATCAGTAGATTACCCAACTTTTGGACACGCTGTTGGACATGCTGTTGTTGATAAAAAAGCTGACTATGGAGTTCTTGTTTGTGGTACTGGTATTGGTATCTCTATTGCTGCAAATAAAGTTCCTGGTGTAAGAGCTGCTCTTTGCACAAACACAACTATGGCTAGACTTACAAGAGAACACAACAATGCTAATATATTAGCTATGGGAGGAAGAATTGTTGGTGACGTTCTTGCTCTTGAAATGGTAGATGTTTTCTTAGCTACTGAATTCCAAGGTGGAAGACACGAAAAAAGAGTAGATGCAATAGAAAATATTTAATTAACTTTTAGGAGATGATTTTTTATGGCTACTATATTTACTAAAATTATAAATAGAGAGATTCCTGCAACTATAGTTTATGAAACTGATACAGTGTTGGCATTTAAAGATATTGCCCCTGCTGCCCCTATTCATATTCTAGTTGTTCCTAAAAAAGAGATTCCTACTATTAATGATATAACTCCTGAAGATAAAAATATCATAGGAGATATGTATCTTGCTATTGCTCATATAGCTAAAGAGCTTGGAATAGCTGAGCAAGGATACAGAGTTATCACAAACTGTAATGAATATGGTGGACAAGAGGTTTTCCATCTTCACTTCCATCTACTTGGTGGTAAAAAAATGGGAGCTCTTGTATAAAATAAAAGAGAAGAGAGGTTTAAAAGCCTCTCTTTAATTATATCTCATCTGTTTTTTCAAAAAAGAACATCTCACTTTTACAGTTCTCTTCACATTTATATAAAGTGATGCTCTCTTCCTTTATCTGATTTTTATATTTCTCATTTTTTCCCAATGTTGTAACTTTTAATTTAAAAAACTTCTCCTCTTTTTTACTGATCTCTTCCTCTTCATCATAAAAAATATCAGCTTCAAAATTCTTAGGGGCTATCCCCATAAAATCTCTAAAATCAAATAAACTATTTTCACTTTTCCTATCTTTTAAAATCTCTGTTACAAAATTTCTTATATTTCTTTCAGAGTAAGGACTTCTATTATATACTAAAGCATCTAACCTTTTATTATAAGGTATATTTTTAATGCTTGTAATTCCCAATGTAATATGAGCATCAGCACCAATCATCTTTAATAAACTTAAAGGACGAAGATCATCTTTCCCCTTTAACACAACAATAGTCACATCAGGATACAATCTTTTTACTTTGTGGTAGTTACACATAATTTTATCATAGTTTTTATTACTGATGGTTAAAATTCCAACTCCATTGATAGACATAATCCAAGGATCAATACAGTTATATAGATCTAATTTGTAACCAAAAGGAATTGAATTTGATTGGAGAAAATCATCTGTTGTTTTTTCTTTAAAATCAAAATTTTCATACAATGTATTTAATTTTTCTATATCAAAATTTACTAAACTTTTTATCGTAAGTACTCCACGAACTCCTAAATCATTAGCAAGGCGAATGTCATCAACATTTGCAGTATCTATAAAAAATTTCATTTTAATGTTTCTTTATATGACTCAAAAAAATATATCCATAAATCAATATTAGCATCATTAGGAGAGCCGTATTTATTTTCCCATAAAGAATAAGCAAACAAAAATCTTCTTTTTTGGTACCATTCTGTATATGTTATTATACGACCAAGTTCCCAACCAATACTCCACGCATAAGAATAAACGTTACCTTTACATTTTTTTATGAGTTCTGATATACCAATAGATGATAATTCTGATAACAGTGTCTTATTACTAACCTCATCTAAATATCCTTGTTTAAGCAAATTGAAAATGACATAACCATTAATAACACCCCCTGTGTTTCTAAATATTTTCTGCC
>UQQO01000051.1 GCA_900543175.1 uncultured Fusobacterium sp. | reverse complement strand
ACAAATAAAAAGTCAATACATTTTTTGTCTTAATTACTTTTTTATTTTTAAAAAGGCTAAAACAGTAATTTTTAGATCAAAAAAAAATAAAATGGTTGACAAAAATACAATAAGTGGTATACTCACATTAAAGAAAGCGGTTTCTTAAATGTGAGATATTTAAAAAAACAAAAGGAGGAAAGTTTATGAAAATTGGAAAGAAAGTTTTAATTGCTTCGTTGCTTCTATCACAAATGGCTTTTGGAGAGAATTTATTAAAAAACTCTTCTTTTGAAAGTCCATTATCAAATGCTATTCCAAATAATATGGGAATGGTAAATACAGAAAATTCTTGGATTAAACATGAAAATTCAGGTGGAGCAGGAGATATAAAAATAGTAAATGGAGATTTAGTGGCAGTTTCTAAAAATAATAAAGCTCCAGCACATGGTTTACAAGTTATCCAAGCTCCATTAAGTTTAGAAGCTGGAGGAGTATATCAATTAAAATTTAAAGCTGATGTGGATAAAAAAACAGAACTTACTATAAAAATAGGTGCTGACGGAGAAAGAAGTTATTTTGGATATTGTGAGAAAAAAATAGAACTTTCTCCAAATCAAAAAGAATATGTATTTGATTTTGAAATGTTAGCTGAAGCAGATGAAAAAGCTAGATTTGAATTTTGGTTCACTCAAACAACAGAAGAGGTAAAAATGAGTGAAGTAAGTTTAGAAAAAGTAGGAATGATAGATGTAAATAGAATGATAAATCTAACAAAATTCCAAGTTCAACATAAATATACAGTAACAGGAAAAGATGAAAACATTTTAAATTCTAAAGATATTACTGCTATAAAAAAATTATCTTCTGGAAAAGAGTTTGTAAAAACTATGGTATTAGAGGAAGATTCAGATTATTTAGTTAAAATAAGTGGAGATATTTCTAACGAAGAAAAATATGTTGTTACTATCCAAAATGGAAAAACTGTTGAATTAAATAAAAATAATAGAGAGTGTCTATTAAAAAACAATGGGGAATCAACAAAAGATGGAAAGATAACAATTAAAAAAATTGGTAATGGAAAAAAATTAAATGATATTAGAATAGAAAAATATTTTGGAAATTTAATTTGGGAAGAAGAATTCAACTATGAAGGACTTCCAAAAGATACAGATTGGGGATATGATGTTGGAGGAAACGGTTGGGGTAATGCCGAACTACAATATTATACAGAAAAAAATCCAGATAATGTCTATGTTGAAGATGGAAAATTAACTATAACTGCTTGGAACGAGGCGTATGATAAAAATCAATATACATCGACAAGACTTGTTACTAGAGGGAAAAAAGATTTCTTATATGGAAGAATAGAAGTGAAAGCTAAATTACCTGAGGGAAAGGGAACTTGGCCAGCTATTTGGTTAATGCCTACTGACTCTGTATATGGAGATTGGCCAAAGAGTGGAGAAATAGATATTATGGAACATGTTGGATTTGACCAAGATAGAATTCACGGAACAGTTCATACAGAAAAATATTATTGGAAAAATTCAAATCAAAAGAGTGGACAAATTATGGGAGAAAAAGTTTCTGACACTTTCCATACATATTCACTAGAATGGACACCAAAAGTTATAAAAGTTTATTTTGATAATACTTTATATTTCACTTATCAAAATGAAAATAATGGAAATGCAGCTTGGCCATTTGATCAAAAATTCTATTTAATTTTAAATATAGCTGTTGGTGGAGCTTGGGGAGGACAACAAGGTGTAGATGCTGAAGTATTCCCACAACAGTTTGAAATTGATTCAATAAAAGTATATGATTTAGGTTTTAAAGGAGAGAAAAAATAATGAAAAAATTTTTATTAGTAAGCTTATTATGTACATTAGCAGTTCCAACATTAGCAAAAACTGAAAATTTAACATTGGAACAAAGAATAGAAAAATTAGAGCAAATTATAGAAGAACAAAATAAGGAACTAAAAAAACAAAAATTAAATATTAAGAAAAATGAAAAAAAATTAAGTTTAGCAACTAAAGAAAAACCTAAAAATGACGATACAGAACTTCAATTCCATGGATATTTAAGAACTGGAGCTGAAGGAAATATGAAACATGGAAATAAGAGTAGCTATAGCAAATTTAAAGAATATGTGGGAAGATGGGGAAATGAGTACGATACAAACTTTAATATAAATTTTTCTAAAAAGTTTATTCAAAATAATGGAGCTTGGACAAAATTAGCTGTTCAGCTTGAAAGCTGGAGTGATAACTATGATAACACTGTTGGAGACGAAAGCAAAGTAGATCTTACACAATTATATGTTGAAATGGGAAATGTTCCAATGTTTAAAGGAGCTTTTAAAGATGCTGTATTAGTAGCAGGAAAGAAAAAATGGGATGATCAACAAGTTGAAGTTCTAGATTATTACTATCAAGAGGTAGCTGGAACTGGATTAGGAATAGAAAATATAAAATTATGGGATGGAAAATTAAGTCTTGCCTATATCACAAATGATTTTGAAGATACAGAAATAGCTGAAAGAGACAAAAAAGATAGAGACGTAGCAGAAGATATTAGAGCTTATAAAGCAAAATATACTTATAAAGACTTATCTGGAGAAATTATGTATGCTCATGCTATGGATAATGATAATGTAAAAGAAGTAACTAATAATGATAATTATAATGAAGCAACTGTAACAAAAAGAGAAGCAACAAATGATGGTATTTATGCAGGACTTTATTATCAACCAAACAATTTCTTTGGACTTGAAGGAAAAGGACAACACTATTTACAATATTCAACAGGTTTATTAGCTGGAGAAGGAATTGGAAAAATTGATACTGATTTTAATAAAAGAGCAGCAGATGATGCAGTTACTTATCAATTAGGACTTGGTGGAACAGTAAGACTTGGAGACAGAACTCATATGTTAGTAAGCTATAGAAGTCTTCGTGCTGAAAATATAGAGGCAAGAAAATATGATTCATATCCATATAGTTATCCAGATGGGCAAGGAGGAACTATATATGATAGAACAGAGTTTCAAAATTCTTGGAGAGTAAATAAACTTGAATCAGATGCTCTAGTTTTAAGACCAATCTATTATGTAAATCAAAATTTAGATTTATGGTTAGAAGCAGGTATAGGTCGTAGAGATGCAGAATCTTATAATGGAAATACTGAAGAACATTTATATTATAAAATATCTGCTGGTCCTCAATTAAAATATTATGTTGGAAGTGCAGAAACATCATTGAGATTATTTGCTACTTATATAGGAGATGAAGGTGAAAAAACAGATAATGGTGTTACTACTAAATCGAAAATAGAGGATGTAATTACAGGATTCCAAATCTCAGCTTGGTGGTAAAATATTTGACAAGATATAAAAAAAAAGGTATCATCAGTTTATATAATATAAAAATGAGGTGAGTTTTATAAAAATTGATGATATAGCTAAATTAGCTGGTTATTCAAAGGGAACTGTGTCAAAAGTAATAAATAATTATCCTGGAATTCCTGAATCAACTAGAGAAAAAATTCTGAAAGTTATAAAAAAATATGAATTTGAACCTAATATACAAGCTAGAAATTTAGCTGGGAAAAAAGAAAAAGTTATAGGAATATTTATATTTGATAAGGGAGGATTAGGAAGTTATTTTTTTCAATATATAATTGCTCTAATAGTAGAAAAAGCAGAGGAAAAAGATGTTAAAGTTTTAATTTCGCTTATTAAAAAACCAGAACAAAAAATAAAAATTAAACAGTTAATAGATAACGGAACAATTCAAGGAGCTATTGTAATAGGAGCTACATTAGATGAACCAGAACTTGAAGAAATAATAGAAAATGAATATAAATTAGTAATTTTTGACTATAAAGCTGAGCATAAAGCAAAAAATGTTTTTTTAATCAATTCAAATAATTATAATGGTGGAAAAATAGCTGCAAGATATTTATTAGATAAAGGATTTAAAACAATTTATCATTTTGCAGGGCAAGAAGAAAAATTAGCTGGTTTAGAAAGAGAAGAAGGTTTTTTAGATGAGATTGATGGAAATGGAATTTTTTGTAAAGTATTAAAAGGAGAATTTCAATTAGAAATAGCTAAAAATATATTTAGTACTATGATAAAAGCTGGGGATATTCCAGAAGGAATATTCTGTGCTAATGATGAAATGTCAATAGGTTGTTTAGAGGCGTTAGCAGAAAATGGAATAGACTATAGAAATGTTAAATTAATTGGTTTTGATAATAACCAAATATCTAAATTATATAGGCCTAGAATTACTACTATAGGTTATAATTTAGATAAAATGGCAGAAAAGGCTGTAGAAGCTATATTACAAATGATAGAAGGGAAAAAAATAAAAGAGAATAGGTATGATGGAGAATTAAAATTTTATGAAAGAGAAACATAGGACTTCATTGACTGAGTTCTCTTTTATTTAAAAGCTTTAAGAAAGCGGTTTCCTAAAAGGAGAAAGTATGTTTTTAAGTTTTGATATTGGAGGAACAAATACAAAGTATTCATTAATAAATGAATATGGAGAAATTTTAGAAAATGGAAGTTTTCTTACAAAAGATAATAAAGAGATTATATTTAAAAATATTAAAGAGATTACAGAAAAATTTCAAGCTGTAGACAAAAATATAGAGGGATTGGCATTTAGTATGCCAGGAGTAATAGATGTAAAAAAAGGACATATGATAACAGGTGGAGCACTTTATGATTTATATGATTTTCCTTTTAAAGCAGAATTAGAAAAATATATAGGAATTCCTGTAGAATTAGAAAATGATGTTAACTGTGTAGCATTAGCAGAAAAATGGAAAGGAAATGCAAAAGAATGTGATAATTTTATTTGCTTAACTGTAGGAACAGGAGTTGGAGGAGCTATATATATAGATGGAAAAATGGTAAGAGGTTCTGAATATGCTGCAGGTGAATTTGGCTTCATGATTACTGATAGAAGAGAAAATTATGAAGAAGCTAGTTTAAGTATGTCTGGAAGTGTAAGAGGAGGATTAATACAAACATATGCTAGAAAGAAAAATATTGATTGGCAAGAATTAACTGGAGAGCAAATATTTGAATATGCTGCAACTGGAGATGAAATTGCTATAAAAACAATAGATGAATTTTATACTTCACTAGCTTATTCAATTTATAATTTATCAGTTAGTTTAAATCCTGAAAAAGTACTTATAGGTGGAGAAATTACTAAAAGAGAAGATTTTATAAAAATAATTGAAGATAAAATTCAAATATTAAAAAAAGATGTTTGTCCATTAAAAATGCCAAAAATAGAAAGATGTAAATTTTTAAATGATTCTGGGAAGATTGGGGCTGTATATCATTTCATATTAAATAATAAAAGTAGAGAAAATTAGGAGGAAAGATGAGCTTATTTGATAAATTTAATGTATTTTTAGAAGAAAAATTTATGCCGGTAGCTGCTAAGCTAGGAAACCAAAAACATATTCAAGCTATAAGAGATGGACTTATTTTGTCAATGCCACTTACGATAGCAGGATCTATATTTTTAATTTTAGCTTTTTTACCTATATCTGGATATTATGAATTTATGGCAGGAATATTTGGAGATGCTTGGATGGGAAAAGTATTGTATCCTGTTAGAGCAACATTTGATATAATGGCTATTTTTGGATGTATTGGAGTATCTTATAGACTTGCTGAAAAAAATAAAGTAGATTGTCTATCATCAGTAGCACTTGCACTTATGACTTTTATGATACTTACACCTTTTAAAGTTTCATTTATGAATAATACAGTAGAAGCTATTCCATTGATGTATACTGGAAGTGCAGGACTATTTGGAGCTATAATTTCTTCAATTATATCTGTAGAAATATATAGTTGGTTTATAAGAAAAAATATTGTTATTAAAATGCCAGAAAATGTTCCACCAGCAGTAGCAAAATCATTTGTTGCTTTAATACCAACTTTAGCTTTAATGATTGGAACTTTGATTGTACGTTTAATACTAGAAAATACAAGTTTACAAAATATTCATGAATTATTAAAAGTAATACTAACAACTCCATTAAAAACTTTAGTAGGAAGTTGGTGGGGACTTGCTATAATAACTGCAATTATTCAGCTTTTCTGGATAGCAGGATTACATGGTTCTACAATTATTCTAGGAATGATTGGTCCAGTTCTTGGGCTTTTAGGAGATCAAAATAGACTTGCTTATGAAGTTGGAGCAGAAATCCCCAATATTATAGGAGGACCATTCTTTGATTTATTTATAAGTATTGGAGGAGGGGGAGGAACATTTGCTTTAGCCTTTTTATTAGCTTTTGTTTCTAAAAGTAAACAGCTTAAAGAGATTGGAAAAATTTCAGTTGGAGCAGCTTGTTTCAATATAAATGAGCCAATTATATTTGGATTACCAATTGTGATGAATCCATATTTAATAATTCCATTTTTTATTACACCGATATTAACAGGATTTATAGGATATTTTAGTATAGCTATAGGGATTTTACCAAAATTACCAGGAATCTCAATTCCTTGGACAACACCACCTTTAATAAGTGGATATTTAGGTTCAATAGGTTCATTTAGATATGTTATTTTACAAGTGATATTGATCTTAATAGGAATGATAATATATCTACCTTTTTTTAAGGCTTTTGATAAAAAAATGTTAGAAGAAGAAAATATGTAAAATATGTGATAGGAGGTAAAAAATGAGGAAATTTCCAAAAGATTTTTTATGGGGAAGTGCATCAGCTGCTTATCAAATTGAAGGGGCATATAATGAAGATGGAAAAGGTTTATCCAATTGGGATAATTTTGTAAGAATACCAGGAAAGACTTTTAAAGGGACAACTGGAGATCTTGCAGTTGATCATTATCACAGATATAAAGAAGATATAGCTTTGATGGCAGAAATGGGATTAAAAACATATAGATTTTCAATTGCTTGGACAAGAATATACCCAACTGGAAATGGAAAATTAAATCAAAAAGGTATAGAATTTTATCAAAATATAATAGATGAATGTTTAAAATATGGTATTGAACCGATGGTTACAATATTTCATTGGGATTTACCTCAAAGTTTAGTTGATCAATATGGAGGATTTGAAAATAGAAAAATAGTTGATGATTTTGTAAATTATGCAAAAACATTATTTAAAATTTTTGGAAAAAGTGTAAAATATTGGATAACTTTAAATGAACAAAATATATTTACTTCACTTGGTTGGTTAACAGCTAACCATCCACCTGGAAAATTTGATGATCAAAAGATGTTTTATCAAGTAAATCATCATGCTTTCTTAGCCCATGCTAAAACAGTATTAGCATATCGTGAAATGGGATTTGATGGAAAAATAGGAGCAAGTTTTGCTTATACTCCAAGTTATGCTCTAGATTGTAAACCAGAAAATGCAATATCAAAATTAAATTTTGATGATTTAAAAAATTACTGGTGGTTAGATATGTATGGTTATGGAGAATACCCAATAGTTGCAATGAAATATTTAGAAAAAAATGGACTTGCTCCAGAAGTAACTGATGAAGATAGAGAAATACTAAAAAAAGCAGCAAAAGAAATAAATTTTATGGGAGTAAATTACTATCAAAGTTGTGTATGTGAGTATAACCCATTAGATGGAGTTACTCCTTATGGAGTTATGAATACAACAGGAAAAAAAGGTTCAGCTCAAATAACAGGAATACCTGGGTTATTTAAAAATCCACAAAACCCTTATTTAAAAACAACAGATTGGGATTGGGCAATAGATCCAATAGGATTAAAATATTTATGTAGAGAAATCACAAGTAGATATAGATTGCCTATTGTAATATCTGAAAATGGATTAGGTGCTTTTGATAAATTAGAAAATGATAATTCAATTCATGATACATATAGAATTGATTATATAAGAGAGCATTTAAAAACTTTATATCAAGCAATTGATGAGGGTTGTAATATAATTGCCTATTGTACTTGGTCTTTTACGGATCTATTAAGTTGGTTAAATGGATATCAAAAAAGATATGGGTTTGTTTATGTAGATAGAAATGAAGAAACAGGTAGCTTAGATAGATATAAAAAAGATAGTTATTATTGGTATAAAACTGTAATAGAAAGTAATGGAGAAAAATTATAATTTGAAATTAGAAATAAGAAAATTATTTTGAGAATATGTAACTACTCAGCTATAAATTAAAATTTGAGACTCAAGTTTAAAAAAATAGGCTTGGGTCTTTTTTTTGTTAAAAAAGTATTCTAAAATATTTAAGTAAAATTTGAAAAGAGGAGATGATCTTTTATAGAAATTAAAATTTAAGATTTATTACTTGAAATCACTAAGTTTAGAAAAGAAATTGAAAAATTAAAAATCGAAAATGAACAATTAAAAAGAGAAAATGCTATGCTTAAAACTAGACTTGAAATGAACAGCTCCAATAGTAATTTTCCACCATTTTCTGATAAATTTGGTAAAAAAAAATAAAAATAGATCGCTAAGAAAGAAAACTAGCAAAGCATCAGGCAGGCAAATCGACCATAAAGGTTCTATTCTTGAAAAAGTTAATAATTCTGATTTTGTTGTTGAACTTCCTAATGATATTTGCCCTCATTGTGCTGTTAATTTAAAAGATGTTAAAGTAGAGGCAGGCAAAACTCGTCAGATTTTTGATATTCCTGAAATTAAAATTAATGTTAACGAATATCAAGTTTATTTAAAAACTTACCCACATTACAATTTTGTTTACTAATAATGCTGCTGAAAAAGAAATTAGAAATGTAAAAATCAAGAGTAAGGTTCAAGGAGCATTTAGAAGCGATTTAGGAAGTAAAATTTATTGTAGAGTAAGAGGGTAGCGACACTGAAGAAGAATGGACAAAATCAATATGAAGCATTAAAAAGCATTTTTGAATTATGTGACATAATGCTTCCAGCAATCAGTTAAAAAGGAGAATCCGCATCAAGCAAATTCTCCTAATTTTTAGCTGATTTTTTATTTTTTGTAATCACATAGCTGAATAGTTACAAAATTCTATTTCCCCACCACAAAAAGCCCAAATTGTGCAAGTAATGCAGATCCTAAATATGTACCTATAAATACAAAAACCCCAGTAATAGCTATTTTCCAAGAAAGTTTTTTAAGATCTCCAAGTCTATTGGCAACAGAGATACCAGCATATGTAAGAATAGGTGTTGTTATTGAAAGAAAATCAACTGCATTTATAGCCTTAATAACACTACT
This sequence comes from uncultured Fusobacterium sp., assembly GCA_900543175.1. GTDB lineage: Bacteria > Fusobacteriota > Fusobacteriia > Fusobacteriales > Fusobacteriaceae > Fusobacterium_A. The sequence goes on along the minus strand of UQQO01000051.1, from coordinate 5,058 downwards.
ACTCAACATACAAAACACAAGAGATGTAATTGAAACCCACCCAAGTATTGGGAAATCCCTTATAAATTTTATCTTACAATTCTCTAAAGATTTTTGAATTAAAAGCCCAATAACTGCAAATGCCCCTAAACATAGTAATCCTAAGAAAGTATATATAGTTATTTGTGGTCCTTTCTCACCATATTTCATAACTTTTACCCATTGAGTAAAAAGAATAAGTGAAAGACTTAATAAAAGAATCAACATATTTTTCATCATATAATTTAAAAGTGTATTATTTTTCATCTCTCTTCTCCCCTGTCAATTTTCTATATAGGAATCTTTGTAATGGAACTGCTAAGAATACCATTGTAAATGTTCCAATAAAACTTGTTAGAAGTTGGCTAGCAGCAGCATAAGCTCTGATAGTTTCAGCATGTTCTGGGTGTATTGCAGCAAGAACAGAACTTGATGCAGTCATCATACTAGCTGATCCCATTCCAGAGGCAATAGCTAGAGCCTCAACTTTTAGCCCCATATTTAAGAATATAGGAGCAACTATACTGAAAAAGATAGCCCCAAAAAGAGTTCCAAAGATATACATTGAAAGTACCCCTCTACCCTCATCAGAGTTTAGAGTATATTTTTCTGATATATATGCTAATTCTCCCTCTCTCCCTAGTCCAAGAGTCGAACCAATAGCCTCTCTTCTAAGTCCTATTAAAATTGCAACAGGAAGTCCAAAAATAATAGTTCCTAGGTTTCCAAGCTCTTGTAATAAAAATATCCAACCAATAGATAGGATCTCTTTTAATCTAGGAGCAACATCAGCTCCATATTTTGCCATAAGAGGTAACATAATTATAATAAGGTATTTTCCTGCAAAGTTGACATTCTCCTCTGTATAAATCTTGCTGAAAATTCCCTTTCTAAATATCTTTGTTGCAAATATCATAGTTAAAATTAAAGCAAAAATAAGAGGAAGTAATCCTATTTTAAATTTTCCTAGATTTAAGATTCTAAAGCCAATTATTTCAGATACAAGGATTATTATAACTGAAAATATTATAAGGTATATTAAATTTTTATTTTTCATCACTATCTCCAAATTGTTTTATTATTTTTTCATATTCTTTATAACTTCTTTTATATAATTGATTTTTATCAATTTTTCCATTCATCTCTTTTAAAACTTCAATTAAAAATTCTGGGAAAATTGAGAATATATATTCTACATCATCATGAATAAAATCATCACCATGAATAGTACCTTTGAAACCACTATAACCTATTTGAATAGTTGGAATCATAAATGAAAGATCTCCTATATCTCCAGATGCACTTACTGGGGAACTATCTTTGCAAAACTCTATCCTATCAAATTTTTCAAAGGCAGATTTTACAAAAGTTGAAAGGTATCTTGATTGATTAAAGGGAAGATACCCTAAACTACTTTCAATTTCAACATCTCCACCTAAAGAGAGAGCCGATCCTCTTCCTATCATGTCAAGACGTTGAGAAAGTTCTAACATATAATCTGTTGAGTTTGCCCTTATATCAGAGCCTATTTTAATTTTATTAGGAATAACATTTACCCCCATATTTGATTCTAAAATTACAGGGTTCATTCTTGGCATATATCTTTCATCAACTTGTTGTCTTAAAAGTCCAAGTGCTACATTGAAAAGAGTTGAGATACTATAAGCATTTATTCCTGCTTGAGGAGCAAAACCTGCATGAGAGGCTTTTCCTTTAAACGTAAAGTTTTTATACATAAACCCTGCTAAATCACAGTTTATCTCTATACTTCTCTTTTCAAAAACTCCACCCATTGAATGAATAGCAATACACATATCAAACTCATCAAAAACACCTAATTTCATAGCCTCAGGTTTGCCACCAAAATATGTTATTTTTCCATCTTCTCTCAATTTTTTTCTATACTCTAAATCAAGATACTCCTCTGCTGGAACAAAGAGAAATCCTATTGAAAAATCAAAAGTTTTATATATCTCTGTTTCTACTAAAGTCCTAAAAAGATTTAACAATATAGCAACTTGTGAATAATGTCCACAGTTGTGAGCAGCTCCAGTAGTTTTATCAGCATGAAAGTGGCTAGGAGCAAAAACCCCATCTAATTCAGCAATTAAACCTATATGAATATGTTTTCTTTCTTCAATATTAACCTTTAGCCCTGTTTCAGAAAATCCAATTATATTAGCATCTGGCATATATCTCAATATATAGTTTTTAACTATATTAGATGTTCTCTTCTCTTTGTAACCTAACTCAGGATTTAAGTATATATCATTTGCAATATTAAGAATCTCTGTAAATTTTTCCATCTAAAACCTCCTTTTGAATTTATTGCCAGAGGATATTATAACATCACTTTATTATTTTTTTCAATTATTATTTTAATAAAAAAAGAGAGTCTAAACAGATTAACTCTCTTTACTAAAACTATCTTCCAACCTCTAAAATATCATATATATCCATTTCAGTTACCTTATCAAAATACTCTTTAATCTCTAAAATTTTTCTCCATTTTTCAGTTGTATGCTCATTGACACCATATCTTAAAGCTACATCTACAAATCTTGTTTCCAACAAACAAAATCTATCTGGCAAAGCTAAACTGTCACACATCTGTATCAATCTATCATAATCATCATACTCTGCCTCTTCTATAATTTTACTAGCTAAATTATAATCTTCTTCAGATACATCCCATTTACCAACAGAAGATTTGATATCTTTTAGCATAAATCCATGAGATATAGCAGTTTGAGCTAATTTTGTCCACCCTTTAGAAAGACAATATTTATATCCCTCAATCATATGTTTTTCTTGCACAATTCCAATTCTACGTCCAATATCATGGAGTAATCCTACAAGATAAGCTTTCTCACTATCTAAATGAGGGCAATGTTCAGCAATTTTTTTACAAGCAAGAGCAGCATGTTGAGAGTGTCCAATCCATCTACCAGGATTTAATTTTCCTGCCTCTATTAACTCCTTTTCTCCCTCTTCAATAGTTGGATAGTAGAAAATTTTATCAACTTTATTTTCTAAATAGAAGTTTAAAAGTTCATAGCCACAATGGTTCAAATGAACTCCATCAGTTGTGTATCTATTAGCAATCAAATCCTTATCTAAAAATTTATTATAAATATCAAAGAACTCATCTTTATATAGCTCTTGCAACTTTTTATTTAAAATAATAGAGCATCTATTTACCCTTATATCATCAGTTGGGAGCATACTTATCAATAGTAGCTTTTTAAATCTTTTTTTCAATTCAGCTACACATTTTTTATAGTAATCTAAAGTGTAATCTAACTCATATCCACATAGAATATCATTAACTCCTACCATCAGTATTCCCAAATCCCCATCTAAATTCTCAAGCTCCTCTAGTTGCCAAAAGACATCTCTAGTTCTATAACCTGCTTGTCCATAGTTTATATATGGTAATTTTCTATTCCATTCAACAATGCTATCACCAAAAATAACAATTTTTTTCATATGCTCTCCTTCTATATTTAATAAAAAATCTTTGTTATTAAAATCTAAAATAAAATAATCTATCCCTAACATCAAGTTGATGTAATTTGGAAGTGAATATTAGAAGCTCTTAGCGAAATGAAGTTAAGAAAATGCAACGTGTTTGAGGCGAAGCCGAGTTTTGCATTTTCAACGGAATAAGCAATAGAAATTCTTTATTCACTGACATGGAAGCAACTTGATGTTAAAAAGAACTTTAGATAACTAAAATTAACTAATTAACATAAATAATAAAGGTACTTTATCAAAACCTAACGATACACTGGAAAATTAAATTTAATGAGATATATTATATTTTTTTGATAAAATATCTAAATTTTATATCTTATTATAACATTTTTTTAATTAAAAAATAACTTCCTATTAAAAATCTTGTTTTTTAGAAATGTTGTTTGTAAATAGAAATTATGTTATAATTTTAGTGAGTTAATAACTAATAAAATACATATTGAAAGTTTGGATTTCTCAAAAGGGGGATGAGGATATATGAATAAGCAGTTACAGGCAAATTTTCTTATTGTATTAGTAGCACTATTTTGGGGATCAACCTATTTTTTAACTAAGATGGCAGTTGAAGAGTTAGAACCTTTTAATCTTACTGCTCTTAGATTTGGAACAGCTTTTATTATAACGGCTCTATTTTTCTTTAAGAGAATAAGAAATGCTGATAGAACAGTTATAAAATACTCTATTATTTTGGGAGTATTAGCAGTTATTGCAGTTTTGTCCATGACTTTTGGGGTACAGTATACAACTGCTTCAAATGCTGGGTTTCTTATTAGTTTATCGGTGGTTATGATACCTTTAATCTCTGTTGTGGTTTTAAAAAAGAAAATTAAAGCTAAACTTCTTTTAAGTGTTGTCCTAGCAACTATTGGTATAGTTTGCCTTACACTTAATGAGCAACTTACAATAAATAAAGGGGATATATTGTGTATACTCTGTGCCACTTCCTTTGCTGTGCAGGTGCTGATTATGGAGAGAATACCAAAAACTGCTGATTCAGTAGCTATTGGTGCATTGCAATTGGGAATAACTGCTGTGGTTAATTTTATTCTTTCTTTTTTCTTGGAAAATTTTACTGTGCCAAGTGACTTAAAAGTGTGGGGAGTAATAGTGATACTTGGGGTGTTTTGTACTGCGTTTTGTTATATAATACAGATATATGCTCTAAAAAATACAAGTGCAATTCAAGCTGGAATAATCTTGTCACTTGAGCCTGTTTTCTCTGCTATATTTGCTTATATTTTTCTTGGGGAGTTGCTATCTAAACAGGGGTATATAGGGGCTATACTTCTATTTATAAGTGTTATACTAGCTGGAATAGTGTAAATTTTTTATTTAGCAATAAATAGCATATTGCTAGTTTTATGGCAAAGTACCTTTGCTATTTACATTAATTAGTCAATATCAGTTATCTAAATTTCTTTTTAACATCAAGTTGTCTCCATGTCAATGAATAAAGAATCCCTAGGCTTATTCCGTTGAAAATGCAAAACTCGACTTCGTCTC
>UQQO01000050.1 GCA_900543175.1 uncultured Fusobacterium sp. | reverse complement strand
AACTTATATTGTTAGAAGAGCTGTCTGTAATATTCAGACTAATGGTTTAAATAAAGTTTTTTCTACATTAGCTAAAGAGTTAGAAAATTATGGAGCACTTAAAAGTAAATTTTCAGAAAAAGTTTTATCTATACTTTTAAATAAGACCTTAACAAGATTAATGCCTAGAGATGCTCAATTTAAAGAACAATTAATATCAAGAGAGATGTATTCGTTTAAGCAAGGTAAATTTATCTTGAGAAAATTATTAACTTACGGAACAAAAGAAAATGTGGATACAACTACTTTAACAATAGAACATATTATGCCACAAATTTTAAATACAAAATGGAAAATAGAATTAGGAAGCAAAGCAAATGAGATACATGAAAAGAACTTACATCTTCTTGGAAATTTAACTTTGTCTGGTTATAATTCTGAAATTTCAAATAAAGATTTTTTAGAAAAAAAAGAGTATTATAAAAATTCTAACATAGCTTTAAATAGAGAGTTAGCCAAATATGAGATTTGGGATGAAAAAAGCATATTAGAAAGAGGAAAAAAATTAGCTGAGTTAGCTTGTAAAGTTTGGGATGTTCCAAAAGTATCAGAAGAATTTTTAAATAATATAACTTTAAGAAAAGAAGAGTATGATCTTTTTGATGAAATTGATGTAACAGGTACAAAACCAGTTTATCTTTCCATAATGGGAAAAAATTTTTCTATAAAATCATGGAAAGAATTTTTTGTTAAATTATGTAATGAAATTTGTAATTTAGATGAAGAAAAGTTTTTTAAATTTACTGAGCATAAAGATTTCAAAGGTAAAGAAAGAAGAATAATAGATAATACAGATAATAAAATGAGAAGAGCAGAAAAAATAAGAAACAATATATTTATAGAAACTAATTTAAGTGCTAATGTTATTTTAAACTATTCTAAATTAATAATAGAAAAGTATGATATTGAAAATATAGAAGTTAGTTTTAAAATACAGTAAAAACTTTAGTATAAATAAATAGAAAAGTAAAGTTTGACAAAGTTTATAAGTAGGAGTATTATAATAATGATAAAAAAATTTAAGGAGGCAAGAAATGGCAGATTGTAAAAGTTGTCCATCAGGAAGCACTTGTACAAAAGATAAAGCAAGTTGTGGTATAGTTAATAACCCATTAAATCATATAAAAAAAGTTATTGGGATAATGAGTGGTAAAGGAGGAGTTGGAAAATCAACAGTTACTACTTTACTAGCAAAAGAACTTAATAGAAGAGGATACAAAGTAGGGATAATGGATGCTGATATTACAGGACCAAGTATTCCTAGACTTATGGGAATGAAAGATCAAAAAGCTACAGGAGATGGAGAAAATATAATTCCAGTAGTTTCTAAAGAGGGGATCAAAGTAATATCTTTAAACCTTTTAATAGATGATGAAAATGAACCAGTAGTATGGAGAGGTCCAGTTGTTGGAGGAGCAGTTAAACAATTCTGGGAAGAAGTATTATGGGGAGAACTTGATTATCTTCTAATAGATATGCCACCAGGAACAGGAGATGTAGCTCTTACTGTTATGCAATCTACACCAATAAATGGTGTTGTAATGGTATCAGTTCCTCAAGATATGGTATCAATGATTGTTGCTAAAGCTGTAAATATGTCTAAAAAATTAAATATTCCAGTTGTTGGAGTAGTTGAAAATATGAGTTATATTCTATGTCCAGAATGTAATACAAAAATAAGTTTCAATGATGAAAATGGAGTAAATGATTTCCTAGCTGAAATGGGACTTGTTTTATTAGGAGAACTTCCAATGACTAGAGGAATTGCTAATCTAACTAAGGGAGAAGAGCAAGGAACTGAAAAACTTTTTGCACCAATTGCTGATGTTATAATTGGTGAAGTAGATAAATTATAATAAATAAAAGCCTAGTATTCGATAAAGAATATTAGGCTTTTTTGCATTATTTAGATTTTAAACTTAATTTCTCATTAATAGAGAAAATAATAAAAATTATTGTAAAGATAAATAGTAACATTTGATACCATAATAGTGGCATAACATCAATAGGAGAGGCACTTCCCTTTGTAAATCCTATCATAATAAGCATCTGTGCTCCATAAGGGATAAGTCCTTGGAAGATACAAGAGAAGATATCTAAGATAGCAGCACTCTCTTTAGGATCTACACCATATTTTTCAGATATCTTTTTAGCTATTGAACCATTGATAATAATAGCAACAGTATTGTTTGCAACAGCCATATCAGTAAAGGCTACTAAAAGTCCAATCCCAACCTTTGCACTTTTTTTCCCTACTATTATTCTTTGAATTTGATCTATAAGCCATTGTATTCCACCAGCATTTGCACACATAGTTGCAAGTCCACCAGTCAACATTGATAATAAAAAGATCTCATTCATATTTGTAAACCCTTTATAAATTTCTTGAGTAAAAGTTAAAAAGTCAAATGCTCCGTAACTCATTCCAATTATACCAGAGAATAAAATTCCAGTAGTTAAAACTACAAATACATTTAATCCAGAGATTGCTAAAACAAGCACAGTTATATATGGTAAAACTTTTATAATCTCAAAAGGAAGAGTTTCAATTTGAGGTATATTAACAGGTTTACCAAATACAAGTAGTAGAATAACAGTTATAATAGCAGCAGGAGCAGCTATATAAAGGTTGACTCTAAATTTATCTCTCATCTCTACCCCTTGAGTTTTTGTAGCAGCAATAGTTGTATCAGAGATAACAGATAGATTGTCTCCAAACATTGCTCCACCCATAACAGAAGCTAATATTAATGGTAATGGAACTCCACTTTTTTCAGCTAAACCAATAGCAATAGGAGTGATTGAAACGATAGCTCCCACTGATGTACCAGTAGCTGTTGATATAAAAGCTGCAATAATAAAAAGTCCAGCAGCTAAAAAGTGTGGGGGAATATATGTAAGTCCAAGGTTAACTGTTGAGCTAACTCCACCCATTTTTTCAGTTACATTGGCAAATGCTCCAGCTAAAAGATAGATAATACACATAGTGATTATATCTTGATGTCCACAACCAGATAAAAAAGTATGGAATTTTTCTGAAATTTTTCCTTTAAACAGAAGAAAAGCAGCTATTATTCCTACAAATATAGCAACAGGAGATGGAAATTGATAGAATGCCATACTAATCCCTTTAAATTGTAAAAAAGTTCCAACTCCTAAATATAGTATCACAAATATAAGTAATGGAATTAATCCAATAAAACTAGACTTTAATCTGTTGTTCACTAAAACCTCCTAGAATATTTAAAATTTTACATACAGTAGAAAGTTTAACAGAAAATACAGAAAAAAGCAATAAAAGAAAAGATAGAAACCTTTGACTTTATATGATAAAAATAGTAAAATGAGAAGAAAAATTTAAGGGAAAGGAATTTATAGAAAGATGAGATCAAAATCAATGGCATATGTAATACTGTTCTTTGCAGTATTTTTTCTGTCAACATCAGCAATTTTTGTAAAGATTGCAGCAGCACCAGCAGGGATAACAGCATTTTATAGATTGCTGATTACAACTTTAGCTCTTATTCCATTTTTAATTTTAAAAGAGGAAAATAGAAGAGAGATAGGAAAGCTAAATGCAAAGCAATGGGGAATGGGAGTACTTTCAGGATTTTTACTATCAGTTCATTATGTATTGTGGTTTGAATCTTTGAATTATACATCAGTTGCTAGTTCAACAGTTATAGTTTGTTTACAACCATTATTTGCTCTAATAGGGGGATATTTTATCTTTAAAGAGAAGTATTCTAAATTGGCATTAATGGGATGTGTTATAGCTATTCTAGGTTCAGTTGTAATAGGTTGGGGAGATCTACAAATAAGTAATGAGGCATTGTTAGGAGATATAATGGCTCTTGTAGCTGCTGCTATAATAGCTGGATATTTTATGGTAGGTCAACATATTAGAACAACTCTATCAGCTATTCCATATTCAGTTATAAGTTTTGGAAGTGGATCTCTGTTTTTAGCTATTTACTCACTTACGAGAAATGAAAATTTCATAGATTATCCAATGAAAACTTGGGGGGCATTTTTAGGATTAGCATTTATGGCTACAATTTTAGGGCAATTTATATTTACTTGGCTTTTAAAATGGTTAAGTGCCTCAATAATCTCTATGAGTATACTTGGAGAAGCAGTTGGAACTTGTATATTGAGCTACTTTATTCTTTCAGAAAAGATAAGTTTACAACAAGGAACAGGTATAGTAATAATTTTAGTCGGGCTTGGAATATTCTTGAGTCAAAGTAGCAAAAGAAAATAGAGTGAATAAAATATTTGCAATTTGTACAAAGTTGTGCTATCATCAAAGTATCAATAATAATAAAATAATTATCTTCAGGGCAGGGTGAGTATTAACAATTCCCGACCGGCGGTAAAGTCCGCGAAGATCGAAAGATCTTGATTTGGTGAAACTCCAAAACCGACAGTAAAGTCTGGATGGAAGAAGAGAAAAGATTATCTTTTTTTGATTGTCTTTTTTATGCTTTTACAGCCTGGAGTGTATCTGGGCTTTTTATTTGTCCTGAAACAGAGGAGGAAAAATGAAAGTATTAGAAGGAAATTATTCAGGTAGAGGGTTAAGAATTGGAATTATTGCAGCTAGATTTAATGAGTTTATCACATCAAAACTAATTGGTGGAGCAGAAGATGCACTTGTTAGACATGAAGTAGCAAGAGAAGATATTGAATTAGCTTGGGTACCTGGAGCTTTTGAAATTCCTTTAATAGCAAAGAAAATGGCAAAGTCAGGAAAATATGATGCAGTAATTACTCTAGGAGCAGTAATTAAAGGATCAACACCACATTTTGATTATGTTTGTGCAGAAGTTTCTAAAGGAGTTGCTTCTGTAAGCCTTGAAAGTGAGATACCAGTTATATTTGGAGTTTTAACTACAAATACTATTGAAGAAGCAATTCAAAGAGCTGGAACAAAAGCTGGAAATAAAGGATTTGATGCAGGAGTTACAGCAATAGAAATGGTAAATCTACTAAAGGGGATGTAATCATGGATGTAAAGTACATGGAGAGAGCTTTAGAACTAGCTTTAAAAGGAGAGGGAAAGGTTAATCCAAACCCTCTTGTAGGAGCTGTTGTTGTGAAAAATGGAGAGATTATAGGAGAGGGATACCACAAGAAATATGGTGGACCTCATGCTGAAGTATTTGCTTTAGAAGCAGCAGGAGAAGAGGCTAAGGGAGCAGATATATATGTAACTTTAGAGCCTTGTTCTCATTATGGGAAAACACCTCCATGTGCGAAAAAAATTATAGAGATGGGGATAAAAAGATGCTTTATAGCATCTTTAGATCCCAATCCTTTAGTTGCAGGTAGAGGAATAAAGATGATGCAAGATGCTGGAATAGAAGTAGTTACTGGAATTTTAGAAAAAGAGGCGATGGAATTAAATAGAGTCTTTATGAAATATATTTCTAAAAAAACAGCATACCTTTTTTTAAAGTGTGGAATTACTCTTGATGGTAAAATTGCAAGTAGAGCAGGAAGTTCTAAATGGATAACAAATGAGATTGCAAGAGAGAAAGTTCAAAAATTAAGAAATAGATATATGGGGATAATGGTGGGAATAAACACTGTGTTAGCAGATGACCCTAGCTTAACAGCTAGAGTTGAAGATGGAAGAGATCCATATAGAATAGTGATAGATCCAGAGTTAAAAATACCATTAACTTCAAAATTTGTAAATTTTCAAGATAAAAAAAGTATCTTAGTAACTTCAAAATTAAATGAGAATAGTGAAAAAATAGAGAAATTAATAGAAAAAGATGTTAAAATATTGTTTTTAGAAGGTAAAGAGTTTAAAATAAAAGAGATATTAGAAAGAATAGGAGCAGAGGGAATAGATGCAATTCTTTTAGAAGGTGGAAGTTATCTTATTTCTAAAGCCTTTGAAGAGGATGCAATTGATGGTGGAGAGATATTTATAGCTCCAAAAATTTTAGGTGATGAGAAAGCAATTCCTTTTATTAAAGGATTTAATTTTGAAAATATAGATGATGGTTTCCAATTAAAAAATGTAAAGATAAATACATATGGAAATAATGTATCTGTAGAATTCTATAGATAGAAAGGAGAGTGATTTCTATTTTTACAGGACTTGTAGAGGAAATGGGAGAAGTTCTAGCTATTGAAAATGGAGAGAAATCTCTTAAAATAAAGATAAAATGTAAAAAAGTATTGGAAAAAAGTAAAATTGGTGATAGTATAGCAACTAATGGCACTTGTTTAACAGCAACAGAGCTAGGAGAAGATTTTTTTACAGCTGACTGTATGTATGAAACAGTTAAAAGAACAAATTTAAAAAGATTAAATATAGGAGACAGAGTTAATCTTGAAAAATCAATTACCCTATCAACTCCACTAGGTGGGCATCTTGTAACTGGAGATGTAGATTGTGAAGGAACTATAGTTTCTATCACTCAAGAGGGAATAGCAAAAATTTATGAGATAGAAGTAGATAGAAAATATATGAAATATGTTGTTGAAAAGGGAAGAGTAACTCTTGATGGAGCTAGTCTTACTGTAATGAGAATGACAGATAAGACATTTAGTGTATCTCTTATTCCACATACTCAAGAGATGGTAACTTTAGGAAAGAAAAATATTGGTGACTTTATAAATGTAGAAACTGATCTGATTGGAAAATATGTTGAAAGATTGCTTAATTTTTCTGCTCCTGAAGAGAAAAAAGAGAGTAAAATAACAATGGAATTTTTATTAGAAAATGGATTTTAAGGAGATGTGAAATTGATGTTAGATAGAATAGAAGATGCTTTAGAAGATCTAAGAGCAGGAAAATCAATTATTGTAGTAGATGATGAAGATCGTGAAAATGAAGGGGATATAATTTGTGCAGCAGAGTTTGCAACTCTTGAAAATGTAAATCTTATGGCAGCTCATGCTAGAGGGTTAATATGTATGCCAATGTCTAGTGAATATATAGAAAAACTAGATCTTCCTCAAATGTGTAGTGACAACACAGATAACCATTGCACAGCTTTTACTGTGTCAATAGATCACGTAGATACAACAACAGGAATATCAGCTTATGAACGTTCATTAACAGCTCTAAAAGTTGTTGAAGATGGAGCAAAACCAAAAGACTTTAGAAGACCAGGGCATATGTTCCCATTAAAAGCCAAAGATGGTGGAGTTCTTGAAAGAAATGGACATACAGAGGCGACAGTAGATCTAATGAAATTAGCAGGATTAAAACCTGTTGGATTATGTTGTGAGATTATGAAAGAAGATGGAATGATGGCAAGAATGGATGACTTAGAAATTTTTGCTAAAAAACATAATTTAAGAATGATCTCTATTGAAGAGTTACAAAAATATAGAAAGAAAAATGATCAACTTATGAAAATAGAGGTTGAAGCTAAGATGCCAACTCCTCAAGGAAACTTTGTAATTGTAGGGTTTGATAATAAACTTGATGGAAAAGAGCATATTGCTTTAACTAAGGGAGATTTAAAAGGAAAAGAAAATGTTCTTATTAGAATACACTCTGAATGTTTCACTGGAGATATTTTAGGATCATTGAGATGTGATTGTGGTTCACAATTAAAAAGAGCTATGAGAAGAGTTGAAGAAGAGGGAGAGGGAGTAGTTCTTTACCTAAGACAAGAGGGAAGAGGAATAGGGCTTATCAATAAATTAAAAGCGTATACTCTTCAAGAACAAGGAGCAGATACAGTAGAAGCAAATGTAAGATTGGGATTTGATCCAGATATGAGAGATTATGCTATTGCTGCTCAAATGATAAAAGCTCTAGGAATAAAATCAGTTAGAATAATGACTAATAATCCTGAAAAAATTAAAGGGCTTGAAGAGTATGGAATAGTTGTTACTGGAAGAGAAGCTATCGAAACTGGTTTTAATGAAACAAATGAAAAATATATGAAAACTAAAAAAGAAAAGATGGGACACCTTCTTCATATCTAATAAATTTAGATGAGAAGAATTAATTGAAAGGGAACTGTTGAGAGTTGATAAGTTGGTATTATCAATTTCAACAGTTTTTTTATTAAAATTATAATTTATTTAAAGTAAAAATAATTATCCCTAACATCAAGTTGACGGAATTTAGAAGTGAATATTAGAAGTCCTCAGCGAAATGCAGTTAAGAAAATGCAACGTGTTTGAGGCGAAGCCGAGTTTTGCATTTTCAACGGAATGAGCCATAGGGATTCTTTATTCACTGACATGGAGACAACTTGATGTTAAAAAAGAAATTTAGATAACTTAACTTGACTAATAATCGCTAATACAAAGGTACTTTGTCAAAATCTAACAATACACAATAAAAGAGAAACTTAGGAAAATATTTTCTAATTTATAATAATTATTAAAATAAATAGTTGATTATGGAAAAATAACATATACCATGATATAATTTAGAAAAAAGTTATGGAGTATATATGGAGAATATAAAAGAAACAATAACAGTTCAAGCAAATGAAAATGATAAGGGAAAAAGAATAGATAGTTTCCTTAATGAAGTAATAGAAGATGCCACAAGATCATATATTCAAAAGATAATTGATGGGGGATATGTAGAGATTACAGGAAAAAAAACTACTAAAAGTGGAAATAAGTTGAAAGGGACAGAAACAATAGTTGTAAATCTTCCAGAAGATGAAACTTTAGATCTGATTCCAGAAGATATACCTCTTGAGATAATTTATGAGGATTCAGATATAGTTGTAATAAATAAAGCTCCTAATATGGTCGTACACCCAGCACATGGAAACTATAATGGAACTTTAGTGAATGCTCTACTTTATCATATAAAAGATCTTTCAACTATAAATGGAGTTATAAGACCAGGTATAGTTCATAGATTGGATAAGGATACAAGTGGAGTAATAGTTGTGGCTAAACATGATGAAGCTCATACAACTTTGTCAGATATGTTTAAAGAGAAAACTTTAGAAAAAACATATGTGTGTATAGCCAAAGGAATTTTTAAAGATAAAAGTGGAAGAATTGAAACTTTAATAGGTAGAGATCCAAGAGATAGAAAGAAAATGGCAGTTGTAACAGAAAATGGAAAGATTGCTATATCAAATTATGAAGTATTAGATGAGAGTAAAAACTACTCTCTTGTAAAGGTGAGAATAGAAACTGGAAGAACTCATCAAATAAGGGTACATATGAAGTCTTTAAACCACCCTATTTTAGGAGATGCTACTTATGGAAATAGTACTGATGGAATAGCTAGACAGATGTTACATGCTTATAGATTGGAATTTACTCACCCAATAAGCAAAAAAGAGATGGTAGTGACAGCACCAATTCCAGAGGATTTTAAAAGAGCATTAAAATTTGCTGGTTTAGATATAGATAAAATAAATTTTTAGAAAGGTTGGAATTAGAATGAAAAAAAACGGGGAAAAGGGAGAGCAAATAGGACTTTTTTCCTTAGAAGATTCTAAAGAGAAAAAAACAAGAAAGAGAAAAAAGAAAGAAGAAGTGGTTGAAGTTGAAAATATAGAAGAGCCAAAGATGACTTTACATGAATTTGATCTTTCAAAAGGTGAAATAGTAATAGGAGTAGATGAGGCTGGAAGAGGACCACTGGCTGGAAATGTAGTTGCAGCAGCAGCAATTTTAAAAAAATATAGTAGTGACTTAGATGATATAAACGATTCTAAAAAATTGACAGAGAAAAAGAGAGAAAAACTTTTTGATGTAATTATGGAGAATTTTTATATTGGAGTTGGAGAGGCTACCCCTGAAGAGATAGATGAGATAAATATTTTAAATGCTACTTTTTTAGCTATGAGAAGAGCTTTGGAAAATTTGAAAAAACAGTGTAGTACAGATCATTTAATTTTAGTTGATGGAAATTTTAAGATAAGAGAGTATGAGGGAGAGCAAGAATTTGTAATAAAGGGAGATGCTAAGAGTTTATCTATTGCAGCAGCTTCAATAATTGCCAAAGTAACAAGAGATAGAGAGATGATTGAAGAGGGGAAGAAGTATCCAGAGTATAAGTTTGAAAAACATAAGGGATATGGAACAAAGCTACATAAAGAGAAACTGTTAGAATTAGGGGTTTTACCAATTCATAGAAAGAGCTTTTTAAATAAAATTATAAAATAATTAGGTGATTTTAGTGAATAAAAGAGCTAAAGGTGATATTTATGAAGCTAGATCAGTAGAAATTTTAAAAAGAGAAAAGTATGAGATATTACAATGTAATTATAGAAATAGAAATGGTGAGATAGATATAATAGCCAAAAAAGATGAGATTATTATTTTTATTGAGGTTAAATATAGAGCAACATTAAAATTTGGATATGGAAGTGAAGCTGTAGATAGAAAAAAGATTACTCGAATATATAAAACAGCGATGCAATATTTAGTTGAAAATAGTTTGGAAGATAGTCAGTGTAGATTTGATTGTATGAGCTACTTAGGGAATGATTTTAAATGGGATAAAAATATTGTATGGGGTGATGAAATTGGATTTTAGATGTGTGAAATGTGGCTGTGACAAATATCAGGTAAAAACAACTATTTTACCAGAAAAAAGTCCAGGGCTTAGACTAGAGCTTGGCACATATTATATTAAAACCTGTTTAAATTGTGGATATACAGAGATATATTCAGCAAAGATAGTAGATGCTGAGAAAGATGAAGAGCTTAAACCTCAGTATTAGAAACCTATTTTTTTCAACTAAGTGCTCAGTTTGTGGAAAAATAATTGAAGATGATAGATATATATGTTATGATTGCTTGAAACTTTTAAGGGGAAAAGGAGAGTTAAAGAATCGAGGAAACTACTATTATCTTTACTATTATGAAGAGGATATAAGAAAAGTAATAGCTGATTATAAATTAAAAAATAGAAAAGAATTGGTAGTTGAGATTAGTAGTTTGGTTAAAAAACAATTAAAATATCTTTTAGAGGATAAGAAAATAGATATTGTGATTCCTGTGCCTATTAGTAAAAAGAGAAGAGAAGAAAGAGGATTTAACCAAGTAGAAGAGATTTTGGAGAGATTAAAAATAAAATATCAGCAAATAGAAAGGGTAAAGGATACAGAACATATGTATCTTTTATCAAGTAGAGAGAGTAGAGAAAGTAATATAGAAAATGCTTTTGGAAAAGTAGAATTGAATATAGATGGGAAAAATATATTATTAGTTGATGATATAGTTACAACAGGGAGTACAATAAGAGAGATTATAAAAGAGCTAAAAAAGATGGGAAAACCTAAGGAGATATATGTTTTTTCCATAGCTATGGCAAAAAGTTTTGGAAAATAAAGAAAATTAGGAGAAAAGATGGAAGTATATGTTGATAATGTAAAAATTGAATTGGGACAAAAAAGTTTTAAGAGCTTAGGGAGAGCAATATCAGTTATAAATAAAAGACTTGATAAAGAAGATAAAATAGCTCATAAAATCTATATAAATGGACATGCTATAAAGGATAATAGCATAGTTGATGTAAAAAATTTAAAAGTTATAGAGGTTATTACTAAAAGTCAAGGTGGGATTATTCTTGAATCAATAGTTGATGCAAGAGGATATATAGATAAATATTTCAGTATGTTTGAAGCATTGGGAATAGATGATCAAGGAATACTCACAGAAGAGGAAGAAGTTAAATTAATTGAGATGTTAATCTTTTTAAGATGGTTCTATAATCTACTTTTAATCATACAAGAGAATCATATTTTGGATTTTATTTATTCAGACTTTGATGAATATATTGAGGACTTTAAAGAGCAGTTGTCAAATGTTGACAAAGCTTATGACTCAAGGGACATAGTTGAACTATTGGATATTATGGAGTTTGATATGGGAGAATTATTGAGTGAATTTTATGAGAATATAGAGGAATATTATTCTGATATAGCAGAAGAGGAAAAACGTAAAAGATTGCTCAATTAAGAGTTATTATGTAACCATTGATACATTTGAAAAATGAAGATTACTGTGATACTATTTATAATGAAAGATAAAATAAAAAATGGAGGTTTTTTCAATGAGAAAAACAATTATAGCTGGAAACTGGAAAATGAATAAAACAAATGCAGAAGCTGTAGAAATGCTTACAGAATTAAAAGGACTAGTAGCTGGAATAGAAAATGTAGGAATAGTAATTGGAGCTCCATTTACAGCTTTATCAGATGCTGTAAGAGCAGTTGAAGGAAGCAATATTGAAATAGCTGCAGAAAACGTATATCCTAAAGAATCAGGAGCATATACTGGAGAAGTATCACCTTTAATGCTTAAATCAATAGGAGTAAAATATGTAATTTTAGGACACTCAGAAAGAAGAGAATACTTCCACGAATCAGATGAATTCATCAATGAAAAAGTAAAAGCTGTTTTAGCAGCAGGAATGTTACCAATTCTTTGTATAGGAGAAAAATTAGAAGATAGAGAATCTGGAAGAACTGCAGAAGTTACTGAAACTCAAATTAGAGGAGGATTAAAAGGACTTACTGCTGAAGAAGCTGCAAAAGTTGTTGTTGCTTATGAACCAGTATGGGCAATTGGAACTGGAAAAACTGCAACTCCAGAAATGGCTCAAGAAACTCATAGACAAGTAAGAGACGTACTTGTATCAATGTTTGGTGAAGCTGTTGCAGAAGAAATGACAATTCAATATGGTGGATCAATGAAACCTGAAAATGCTGTTGAACTTCTTGCACAAAAAGATATTGATGGAGGACTTATTGGAGGAGCATCTCTAAAAGCTGCATCATTTGCTGAAATTGTTAAAGCTGGAAAATAATAGAAATAGGAGAAATAAATGAAAAAGAAACCTTTAATGTTAATGATATTAGATGGATGGGGAATCAATAAAAACCCTGAGCAAAAAAATGCAATAACTGCTGCAAACCCAGAAAATTTCTATAGATTACAAAAAGAGTATCCACACTCAGAATTAGAAGCATCTGGAGAAGCAGTTGGACTACCTGATGGACAAATGGGGAACTCAGAAGTTGGACACTTAAATATAGGTTCAGGAAGAGTAATCTATCAACCATTAGTTGAAATTTCAAAAGATATAAGAGAAGGGACTTTCTTTGAAAACCCTGTTTTAAAAGAAGCTTTTGAATATGCTCAAAAAGAGGGAAAACCTGTTCACTTTGGAGGACTTCTTTCAACTGGAGGAGTTCACTCACATATAGATCATCTTTTTGGATTATTAATGATGGCTAAAAAATATGGAGTAAAAGCATATATTCACGCATTCTTAGATGGAAGAGATACTCCACCAGAATCAGCTCTTGACTTTATTAAAACTGTAGAAGCTAAAGCTGCTGAAATTGGAGCTGGAGAGATAGCTACACTTTCAGGAAGATATTATGCAATGGATAGAGATAAGAACTGGGATAGAGTTCAAAAAGCTTATGATGCTATGGTATATGGAAAAGGAAATACAGCAGCATCAGCAGTTGAAGCTATGGAGAAATCTTATGCTGAGAAAGTAACTGATGAATTTGTAATTCCTACTGTTATTAAGCCTGAAGGAACTATTAAAAAAGGTGATGTATTCATTAACTTTAACTTTAGACCAGATAGAGCTAGAGAGATAACTAGAGCTCTTAATGATAAAGAGTTTACAGGATTTGAAAGAGAATACCTAGGATTAAAATACTATTGTATGCGTCAATATGATGCTACAATTGATGCTCCAGTAGTTTATGGAGAAAAAGATATTAACAACACATTTGGTGAAGTTATTTCTAGAGCAGGACTAAAACAACTTAGAACTGCTGAAACAGAAAAATATGCTCACGTTACTTTCTTCTTTAATGGAGGAAAAGAAGCTCAATATGAAGGAGAAGACAGAAAACTTGTAGCATCTCCAAAAGTAGCTACTTATGATCTTCAACCTGAAATGTCAGCTTGTGGAGTTACTGAAGGGCTAATGGAAGCTTTAAATTCAGATACATATGATGTTATCATCATCAACTATGCTAACCCAGATATGGTTGGACATACAGGAGTATTTGATGCAGCTGTTTCTGCTGTTAAGAAAATAGATCTATGCTTAGGAAAAGTAGCTGAAAAGGTATTAGAATTAGATGGAACACTATTAGTTACAGCAGACCATGGAAATGTTGAACTAATGGAAGATCCAGTTACTAAGATACCATTTACAGCTCATACAACAAATAAGGTTCCATTTATTATGATTTCTAATAAATATAAAAATTGTAAGTTAGAAGATGGAAAATTATCTGATATCGCTCCTACTATGCTAGAAATATTAGGATTAGATAAACCAGAAGATATGAATGGACACTCATTATTAGTAAAATAATTTTGGATAGAAGAGAGTTAAAGAGATTTAACTCTCTTTTTTTGATTTCTAAGGAAATTATAAATTGACTTTATATAAAAAATTTTTAATATTTTATAT
>UQQO01000049.1 GCA_900543175.1 uncultured Fusobacterium sp. | reverse complement strand
AAAAACTACACCCTCCATCTTAGTTGTCTAAGATTTTGGGTGCAGTACAAATAATCAGAGTCTTTTTATATTAAGAGTTTATAAATGAAAAATTGTTAAATAAAAAAAAAAATGATATAATTTAGAGTAAAGAAAAAATAAAATAGAAAGAAGGATTGTAATGAAAGTATTAATAGTAGGAGATATAGTAGGAAGTCCAGGAAGAGAAACTTTAAAAGCTTTTCTTGAGAAAAAAAGATCTGATTATGATTTTATAATAGTTAATGGAGAAAACTCAGCAGCAGGATTTGGAATTACAGGAAAGATAGCAGATCAACTTTTAGAATGGGGTTGTGATGTAATAACTGGTGGAAATCATATTTGGGATAAAAAAGATTTCTATGAATATTTAGATAAAACAGATAGAGTTGTAAGACCAGCAAACTATCCAGACGAAGGAACACCAGGAAAGGGATATACAATAGTAAAAGATAGAAATGGAAATAAAGTGGGAGTAATCTCTATTCAAGGTAGGGTATTTATGCCACCAATCGATTGTCCATTTAAAAAAGTAAAAGAGATTTTAGAAGAGGTTAGAAAGGAAACAAGAGTTATTATAGTTGATTTCCATGCAGAAGCAACTTCAGAAAAGATAGCTATGGGATGGCATTTAGATGGATATGTATCTGCAATTTATGGAACACATACTCATATTCAAACAGCAGATGAGAGAATACTTCCAGAGGGAACAGGATATATAACTGATGTGGGAATGACAGGTTCTACAAATGGAATTATAGGAATGTCAATAAACTCTGTACTACCTAAGTTTTTAAATGCACTACCTCAAAGATTTGAGATAGCAGAGGGAAATGAGAGAATCAATGCAATTGAGATAGAGATTGATTTAGAAACTGGAGAGTGTAAAAACATAGAGAGAATAAATAAAACTTTAACACAAATAAACTTTATGTAATTGGAGATGGTTATGAAAGTAGTAGAGATAAAAGTAATTTATGAAAGTGATGATATAGATAGAGCAACTAAAGAGATTTCAGATATATTTTATGATTTTGGTGTAACAGGTCTAAAAATAGAGGAGCCAATGAAACATAAAAATCCTCTTGATTTTTATAAAAACGAGAAAGATTTCTTGATGGTAGATCATGCTGTTTCAGCTTATTTTCCTCTAAATATCTATGCTGAAAAGAGAAAAAAAGTTATTTTAGAAAGATTTGAAGAGGTATTTGCAGATAGAGAAGATATAGTTTATACTATTGATTTTTATGAATATGATGAGGAAGATTACCAAAATAGCTGGAAAAAATATCTATTTACTGAAAAGGTAAGTGAAAGATTTGTTGTAAAACCTACTTGGAGAGAGTATGAGCCTAAAGATGATGAGCTTATAATTGAGCTAGATCCAGGAAGAGCATTTGGAACAGGCTCTCACCCTACAACTTCACTATGTTTAAAACTTATGGAAGAAAATATTAAAGAGGGAGATAGTGTAATAGATGTTGGAACAGGATCTGGTATATTAATGATTGCAGCAGATAGACTTGGAGCTTCTGAAGTTTATGGAACTGATATTGATGAGTTAGCAGTGGAATCAGCTAAGGAAAACTTAGAGCTAAATGGAATATCTGAAGAGAGAGCAAAGGTTTATTTAGGAAACTTAGTGTCTGTAGTAAATGGGAAAAAATTTGATGTAGTAGTTGCAAATATATTAGCAGACGTACTTTTAATACTGCTTAATGATATTTCAAAGGTAGTTAAAAAAGATGGATTGGTAATATTCTCTGGAATAATAGATGAAAAATGTGAGCTATTAAAAAGAGAGGTTGAAGCTTTAGGAATGGAAATTCTTGAGGTAAAAGCTGATAAAGAATGGAGAGCAATGTTAATCAAAGCCAATTAATTAGGGGGATATAATGGAAGAGTTTATAGTAACAGTTGATGGACCAGCAGGAAGTGGAAAAAGTACAATAGCTAAAATAGTGGCAAAAAAATATGATCTAACATATTTAGATACAGGGGCGATGTATAGAATGATAGCTCTTTACTCTTTAGAAAATAGAGTGAATTTAGAAGATGAGAAAAGTGTAGCTGAAATGTTAGAAAATACAAAATTAGATATAATTGGAAATCAATTTTTTCTAAATGGAAGAGATGTTTCAATAGAGATAAGAACACCAGAAGTAAGTGCTGTTGTTTCTCCAGTAGCTGCAATAAAAGCTGTAAGAGTAAAATTAGTGGAGCTTCAAAGAGAGATAAGCAAAGGGAAAAGAATAATCTTAGATGGTAGAGATATTGGAACAGTTGTATTTCCAAAAGCTCAAGTTAAAATATTTCTAGTAGCTTCACCAGAGGAAAGAGCTAGAAGAAGATTAAATGAATATAAAGAAAAAGGGATAGAGGAAGATTATGAATCTGTTTTAAATTCAATCAAAGAGAGAGATCATATAGATTCAACTAGAAAGGAAAGTCCACTGAAAAAAGCTGATGATGCTATTGAGATAGATAGTAGCAAAATGAGTATAGATGAGGTAGTAGAAGCTATTTCAAATTGCATAGATAGAAAGGTAGGATAAATATGTATAATTTTATTCGTGCATTGTTAATGCCATTTTTATATATGTATATGCTTATTAATAAAGATAAAAGAGAATTTTTTAATAAAAGATTTAAACAAAATTTTGATTTTTTAAGAAAAGAAGATTATATCTGGGTTCATTGCTCATCAATGGGAGAGGTAAATCTGTCTGAAGCACTTATAAAAAAACTTTTATTAGAGAGAAAAGAGAGAATTTTATTAAGTGTTTTTACAGATACTGGAATGGCTAATGCTAAGCAAAAGTATAAGGCTAATGATAGAGTTGATATAATATTTTTCCCATTGGATAAAAAAGATATTATAGAAAATATTATTTCAAAAATAAATCTAAAACTTTTAATATTGATAGAAACAGAGATTTGGCCAAATTTGATTACTCAATGTAGCAAAGTTGGAAAAGTGATCATTGTAAATGGAAGAATTTCAGATAAAAGCTTTGGAAAATACAGAAAGTTTAGTTCATATTTGAAACCTCTTTTTGAAAAAATTTCAGGGTTCTATATGCAATCACCTCTTGATAGTGAAAGAATTATTGAAATTGGAGCAGATAGAAGTAGAGTTGAAACTTTAGGAAATTTAAAATTTGATATAGAACTAGAGAGATTTTCACCTGAGGTAATTGAAGATATTAAACAGGCAATCTGTGTTGATGGAAGGGAGATTTTTACTGCTGGAAGTACAAGAAGTGGTGAAGATGAGATAATATTAGATGTATTTGAGAAGATGAAAAATACATTGTTAATATTAGTTCCTAGACATTTAGAGAGAATACCTCAAATTGAAGAGCTTATCAAAGAGAGAAATAAAAGTTTTTTAAAATATAGTGAAATAAATAGTGACAATTTTCAAAAAACTGATATAATACTTGTGGACAAAATGGGAATACTTAGAAAACTCTATGCTATAGCAGATATAACCTTTGTAGGAGGAACCTTAGTAAATATTGGTGGACATAGTTTATTAGAGCCTCTATTTTATGAAAAGACTCCAATTTTTGGAAAATATCTTCAAAATGTAAAGGATATTTCAAAAGAGATATTGAAAAAAGATATAGGATATAAAGTTGAAAGTGTAGAGGAATTTTTAAAAGCCATAGAGGATATTGAAAAAACAAGAGGTATAAAAAGAGAGAAGATCAGAGAATTTTTTAGTGAAAATAGCAGAGTAGCTGAAAAAGTTTTAGATAAAATTGATAAATTAATATAATTTTAATATAGATGGAGGATAGATGACGAAAGAAGAGTTAAAAGAGGATTTATGGAGACATTTTTTCAAGAATCCAAGAAAAAATTATAATCCATATATTTATAAACTTCTTGATTTTCCTGAGTATATTATCTATGATAAAGAGATTATGGATTCATATAAGGGAAAATGGAGAGAGTTTTTTAAAAATGATAATCCTATATATTTAGAGATAGGTTCTGGAAGTGGAAATTTTGCTCAAGGAATGGCAATGAGATACCCTGAAAGAAATCATATAGGACTAGAATTAAGATTTAAAAGACTTGTACTTTCAGCAACTAAAGTAAAGAGAGATAACTCTACAAATGCTCTATTTTTAAGGAGAAGAGGAGAGGAGATTCTTTCCTTTGTAGCTGAAAATGAAGTTGATGGAATCTATGTAAATTTTCCAGATCCTTGGGAAGAGAATGAGAAAAACAGAGTTGTTCAAGAGAGCTTCTTTAAAATACTAGATGTTATATTGAAGAAAGATGGAAAATTTTTCTTTAAAACAGATCATGATAAATATTATCAAGATATATTAGATCTAGTAGATTCACTTGATGGATATGAGGTAGTTTATCATACTTCAGATCTACACAACAGTGAAAAAGCAGAAGATAATATAAAAACAGAGTTTGAACAGTTATTTTTATGCAAACACAATAAGAATATAAATTATATTGAAATTTTAAAGACAAAATAGGAGGTCCAAATGGCAGGATATGTAGTAGTTGGTACACAATGGGGCGACGAGGGGAAAGGTAAGATTATTGATGTTTTAGCAAATAAAGCAGATTATGTAGTTAGATTCCAAGGTGGAAATAACGCAGGACATACAGTAGTAGTTAATGGTGAAAAATTTATACTTCACCTATTACCATCAGGAATGCTTCATGGAAATGGTAAATGTATAATTGGACCAGGTGTTGTCATAGATCCAAAAGTTTTATTAAAAGAACTTGATACTTTAGAGGCTAAAGGAGCTAAAATAGATCACCTATTTATCAGTGATAGAGCTCATATAATAATGCCTTATCATGTAAAGCTAGATGAATTATCAGAAGCTACAAGTGGAGCACATAAGATAGGAACTACAAAGAGAGGAATAGGACCTTGTTATGCTGATAAGATAAATAGAGTTGGAATTAGAGCAGTAGATCTATTAGATATGGAAATCTTTGGAGAAAAATTAAAAAGATTCCTTGAAGCTAAAAATTTAATATTTACAAAAATTTATGGTGAGGAACCTCTTTCTTATGATGAAATTTTTGAAGAGTATAAAGGTTATGCTGAGAGATTAAAACATAGAATAATAGACTCTATACCTGAGATCAACAGAGCTTTAGATGAAGATAAACTTGTTCTTTTTGAAGGGGCTCAAGCTATGATGCTAGATATCAACTATGGAACATATCCATATGTAACTTCATCTTCACCTACAACAGGAGGAGTTACAACAGGTGCTGGAGTTTCACCTAGAAAGATAACAAAAGGTATAGGAGTTATGAAAGCTTATACAACAAGAGTTGGAGAGGGACCATTTGTAACTGAACTTACTGATGAATTAGGTGAAAAATTAAGAGAGGTAGGACATGAATATGGTGCTACTACTGGAAGACCTAGAAGATGTGGTTGGCTAGATTTAGTAGTAGGAAAATATGCAGTGGATATTAATGGACTTACAGATATAGTTATTACTAAAATAGATGTTTTAAGTGGGCTAGATACTGTTAAAATTTGTGTTGCTTACGATATAGATGGAAAGAGATACACTTCTGTTCCAGCTTCAACAGAGATACTTGCAAGAGCTATTCCTGTATATGAAGAGTTACCAGGATGGAAAGAAGATATTAGTCAAATGAAAAATTATGATGAACTTCCAGAAAATTGTAAGAAATATATAAAAAGAATGGAAGAGATTTTAAACTGTCCAATAAGTGTAGTTTCAGTTGGACCAGATAGAAGTCAAAATATCCATATAAGAGAGATTTAAGTAAATTAAAAATATAGTAATAAAAGGTCACAGTTTATAGATTAGGCTGTGATTTTTTATTATATATAAATATAATAGGAACTAATATATATTTTAAATTTTTATCTAAAATAATATATTATCTATATAGTAGACTAGAATTTTATTTATTTTAAAATATTAATATATAAAATAATAAATAGATATATACAAAATTAATATTTGTTTTTTGATCGATTTTGAATTATATCTATAGTGAGAGATAAAATTAGTCAACAGATACTGGATAGAGTATAGGAGGAGTAAAATGAAATTTTTTGGAACAATGAAAAATAATAGTGGAGTATTGGAAATTGGAGGAATAAAAGTAACAGAGTTAGCAGAAAAATATGGAACACCATTATATGTAATGGATCAAGAGTTAATAGAAGAGAATATGATGAAATATAAAGAAAATTTTAAAAGTGACAAGTTTAAAACAACTGTTGTTTATGCTTCAAAAGCTTTCTTATCAAAGGCCATCTGTAAATTAGTAGAAAAACATGATCTACATATTGATGCAGTTTCAGGTGGAGAATTATACACAATAAAAGCAAGTGGAATCTCTATGGAAAGGGTTCATATGCATGGTAACAATAAGACAGATGATGAATTGAGAATGTGCTTAGATTATGGAATTGGAAGTATAATAATTGATAATGAAGAGGAGATAGAAAGAGTTTCTAAAATTTGCTTAGAGAAAGATCAAAAAGTAAAAGTTATGTTAAGAATAAATATTGGAATAGATGCTCATACCCATGAATATATTCAAACATCTAAACACTCATCAAAATTTGGAGAATCAATATTTGATGAGAGGTTTCCAGAGATTGTTGAGAAGATAACATCTGATAAAAATTTGGAGTTTTTAGGTTTTCATTGCCACATAGGATCACAAATTTTTGATACAAAAGCTTTCCATGAAGGAATAGAAGTTATGATAAAAGAGACTAAAAAGATTTCAGAAAAACTTAATATAGAGATTCCAGAGATAAATCTAGGTGGAGGATTTGGAGTTTACTATACAGAGAAAGATACAGCAATTGATGTAGAAAAGTTTATGAAATCTATGATAGAGCATATAGAGAAAAGTTTAGAAAAAGAGAGTATGAATATTAAGAAAATCTCTATTGAACCTGGAAGAAGCATTATAGGAAATGCAGGAAGCACATTATATAGAGTTGGAGGAACAAAAGAGACTTTTGGTGGGGTTAAATATGTGTTTATAGATGGTGGAATGACAGATAATATAAGACCAGCACTTTATCAAGCAGAATATGAAGCAGTATTAGCTAATAAATTAGATGTAGTTGAAGATGAGATAGTAACAGTGGCTGGAAAATGTTGTGAATCAGGGGATTTGATAATAAAAAATAGAAAATTAGGAAAGGCTGAAGCTGGAGATCTACTATTAGTAGCAACAACTGGTGCTTATGGTTATTCAATGTCAAGCAACTATAACAAAGCCCAAAGACCAGCAGTTGTATTTGTGAAAGATGGAAAGAGTGCTATTTCAATAAAAAGAGAGAGTTTGGAAGATTTAGTAAGAAATGATGTGGATATGGAGTTGTAATCTTTAAATAGAGAGGTTTTGTTACTAAATAGTGAACATATAAAAAATAAAATAATAGGTTTTTCATCCTATTTTTAAAGTATAAGTGAATAAAAAAATAATTATTTTGATTTATGGTAAAAATTAGAGTTTTTATTTACAATAGTTAAAGCAACTAAAATTTGGGGGTAAAAATGAAATTTACAAAGATGCAGGCAGCAGGAAATGATTTTATTTTAGTAAATGGTTTAGAAGAACAGAAAGATAATTGGAATGAATTTGCAAAAAAAGTATGTGATAGGCACTTTGGAATAGGTGCAGATGGATTGATGTTTTGCAGTGAAAGTGAAATAGCAGATATAAAAATGCACTATTACAACTCTGATGGCTCAAGGGGAGAGATGTGTGGCAATGGAATTAGATGTTTTTCTAAATTTGTTTTTGATAATAAAATAGTGGATAAAAAACATTTCTTAGTTGAAACAGATGCAGGAATAAAAACCATTAATTTAGAAACAGATGAGAATGGAGAAGCAATTTATCTTACTGTGGATATGGAGAAAGTTAATTTTAGAGCTGATTCAATTACAAATATTACAGATAGTGAAACTGTATTAAATAGAAAAGTAGTTGTAGATGGTAGAGAGATTATATTATCAAGTGTGTTGATGGGAGTGCCACATACAGTAGTATTTGTTGATGATTATTCTAATTATGATGTAAACGATTTAGGAAGAAAAATAGAGATGTTAGATATTTTTAAAAACAAAACAAATGTAAATTTTGTAAAAAAAATAGATGAAAAAATATTTGAAATTAAAACTTGGGAAAGGGGTGCAGGAAGAACTTTAGGTTGTGGAACTGGTTGTTGTGCATCAGCAGCAGTGGCAAAGAAACTGGGAATAACAGGTGAAAGTAAAATTTTAATGAAAGCAGAAGGAGGAGATGTTCAGGTAGAATTAAAAGAGGATTATAGTATCATTATGGCTGGAAAAGCTCATACAATATTTAAAGGAAAAATTTAAAAAATTATAGGAGGCAAAAATGGAATATGGATTTTTATCAGTTTTACCAATAATAGTATCGTTAGCTATGGCAATTATAACAAAAAGTGTATTTTTAGCATTAATGTTTGGATGTTTTACAGCATTTCCAATTATAACAGGTGATTTATTTTTAGGATTTAGAGCTACATTAGATGCTTTTATAGCAGTTTTCAGTGATAACTGGAATACAGTAATGATTAGTACAACATTATTAGTGGGAGGATTATTAACAGTTTTAGAGAAAAGTGGAGGTGTTGGTGGATTTGTAAAAATGGTAACTTCAAAAAGAAGTTTTATAAAGAATAGAAAACATGCTGAATTTTTTTCTTGGATTGTAGGAATATTAGTTTTTACATCTGGAACTTTAAGCACTTTAATAACAGGGGTTGTTTCAAGACCGCTAACAGATGCTTTTAGAGTACCAAGAGAAAAATTAGCATACATAGTTCATACAACATCATCTCCAGTTTGTGCATTATTACCTTTAAGTGCTTGGGGAGGTTATTTATTAAGTTTAATGACTGCAAATGGAGTTGATTCTACAAATTCAGTTCCTATATTAGTAAAATCAATTAGTTTAAATTTTTATTGTATTTTGGCATTATTAGCTGTTCCAGTATTTATTTTAACTAAAAAAGATTTTGGACCAATGAAAACAATAGAAGATCAATATGCTAGAGGAGAAAAGTTACAAAATATTGAAAAATCTGAATCAGAGGAAGAAGAATTAAAAGATTTAAAAATAAGTTCAGGATGGAATATGTTATTACCAATTTTAACAATGATAGGAACTATAGTAGGAACATTATTCATAACAGGGAATGGAAATATAGCTAATGGTGATAGTTTAAGTGCTATTTTATATGGAAATGTTTTTGCTGTTATAGTAGCTTTTATATTAATAGTAGGAAAAAAAGTAATGAAATATACTGAATTTATAGATACTATGTTTTTAGGAGCAGGAGAGATGTTATCAGTTGCATTGATTTTAGTATTTGCTTGGACTATGGGTGGAGTTGTAAAAACATTAGGGACTGGTGAATATTTATTATCAATTTTTAGAAGTTTCTTATCTCCAGGATTATTACCAGCAACTATATTTATAGCTAGTTGTGTTATTTCATTTGCAACAGGAAGCTCATGGGGAACAATGGCAATAATGTTTCCAATAGCTTTACCAATGGCTTTTGGTATAAATATGAGTATTCCATTAATTATTTCTTCTATAGTTGGAGGAAGTGTTTTTGGGGATCATGCATCACCAATATCTGATACAACAGTTATGACTTGTTTTACCTCAAAATGTGATCCAATGAGTCATGTTAGAACTCAGTTACCATATGTAGTCGTAGTAGCAGCAATAACATTTGTAATATATTTGATTTTAGGGTTTATTATGTAAAAAAATTAAGTAGGAAGTGAAAAAATGTTAGGAAATATATTGGAAGCGGTAGAAAAATATGAAGATTCTTTTATCAAAATAAGGAGAGAATTACACCAATATCCAGAATTAGATTTTAAATTAGATAAAACACAAGAAATAGTTACTAGATATTTAGATGAGATAAATATAAAATATAAAAAAAATATTGGTTATTCTGGAATTGTAGCTGATATAGAAGGAAAAGATAAAAGTATAACTATAGCTATAAGAGCAGATATGGATGCCTTACCAATAGAAGAAAAAAATAAATGTGAATATGTTTCAAAAAATAGAGGACAAATGCATGCTTGCGGTCATGATGCTCATACTGCTATTTTATTAGGAATAGGAAAAATAATAAGTGAATATAGAGAAGAATTACCTTGTAATGTTAGATTGATTTTTCAACCAGCAGAAGAAACTACAGGTGGAGCAGAACCAATGATAAAAGACGGAGTATTAGATAGTGTTGATTGTATTTTTGGTTTACATGTTAATCCTGAAATAAATTGTGGGAAAGTTGGAATTAAGTATGGTGTAATGTATGCTTCTTCAACTGGAGTAGAAATAAAAGTAAATGGAAAAAGCTCACATGGTGCTTATCCAAGTTTTGGAATAGATGCAATAGTTGTGATGGCATCAATAATAAACTCTCTTCAAACAATAGTTAGTAGAAATACAGATGCAAGAGATTCCTTAGTATTATCTTTAGGAAAAATAAGTGGTGGAGTTAAAGAGAATATTATTGCTGATGAAGTAATTTGTTCTGGAACTATGAGAACATTATCTGAGAAGGTAAAACAATCAAGTAAAGATAGAATAAAAGAAATGGTTGAATATATTTCAAAAGGATATGGAGCAGAAGGAAAAGTTAATTTTAGCGATAGTTATATTTCTTTATTGAATAATGATGAATATGTAGATTTGGTAAAAGATAATGTAATTTCTTTATTAGGAAAAGAAAATATTGAAATAAAAAAGAATGCTAGCTTAGGAGTTGAAGATTTTTCATATTACGTTGCTAAAGTTCCAGGAACATTTTTTGAACTAGGAGTAAAAAATGAAAAAAGAGGAATTGTAGCACCATTACATAATGAAAGATTTGATATTGATGAAAAAGCTTTAATTATAGGAGTAAAGTTAGGAATAATGAATATTTTTTCAGCTTTTCTTAAATTAAAAAGGAGCTAAAATTAAAAGATATTATTATAATTTATATAAAAATGCTGAAAATATTTTTTCAGCATTTTTTAAAAAGATATAGAGTGTTATAAAACTATATTTTAATAAAAATTTAATATATGAGGAGTCTTTATGCAAATAATACCTAAAGATAAAGTGATATTTGATTTCAATAAAGAAAATAATTTTAATTATAGTATAGAAGATGGAGAAATTTTTTATGTAGAAACAGAGGATTGTTATAATGGACAAATAAAAAATGAAAACATAAAAAGACAAAATATTGACATTTCAATTATGGATTGTTCAGTAGGTCCAATAGAAGTAAAAGGAGCAAAAGAAGGTGATGTTTTAGAAATAGAAGTTTTAGATATAGAATTAGCAAAACAAGGAGTGATGGTTACTTCTCCAGGACTAGGAATTTTAGGACATAAAATAATAGAAGCAGATACAAAAATTATTAAGATAGAAGATGGATTTGCTTATTTTTCAGACCAAATTAAAATTCCTTTAACCCCAATGATAGGAGTAATTGGTGTTTTTCCTAAAAAAGAAGGAATACATTGTGCTATCCCTAAAGAACATGGAGCAAATATGGATACTAAAGTTATTAAAAAAGGAACTAAGGTTTTTTTACCTGTTTTTGTAAATGGGGCGGGATTAGCAATAGGAGATTTACATGCATGTATGGGTGATGGAGAATTAAGTGGCACAGGAATTGAAATAGCAGGTAAGGTTTGTTTAAAAGTAAAAATTAGAAAAGAAATGTATTTAGAAAGACCAATGCTAGAAACTAAAGAAGGAATTTATACTATAGGAAGTGCTGAAACTTTTAGAGAAGCAATAAAATTAGCAGTTGATGATATGGTATTATTTTTAATGAAAAAATTAAATCTTAATTTTCCTGATGCTTATAGGTTATTAAGTGCAACTTGTGATGTACAAATAAGCCAAATAGTAAATGATTTAATTACAGTTAGAGTAATGGCACCAAAATTTCATCTAAATATCCAAAGTTTAATTAAAGATAGCAAGTAAAATAATATTAAATAGAAAATAACTAACTTAAAATAAAGTTTAAAAAATATAAAAGAGAGCTGAGTAAAATATTTTTTTAATGTTACTCAGCTCTCTTTTATAGCTATATAATAATTCTTTATATTTAATAAAAATTTTTTAAATATTAGAATAAGAAGTAAAAAGAGAGAGTTTGGAAGATTTAGTAAAAAATGATGTGGATATGGAATTGTAATCTTTAAATAGAGAGGTTTTGTTACTAAATAGTGAACATATAAAAAATAAAACAATAGATTTATCATTCTATTTTTAAAAGATAATTGAATAAAAAAATAATTATTTTGATTTATGGTAAAAATCAGAGTTTTTAGTTACAATAGCTAAAGTGATTAAAATTTTTTTGGGGTAAAAATGAAATTTACAAAGATGCAGACAGCATGAAATGATTTGGAAGAATAGAAAAAAATTGGAATGAATTTGTAAAAAAAGTGTGAGATAGGCACTTTGGAATAGGTGCAGATGGATTAATGTTTTGCAGTGAAAGTAAAATAGCAGATATAAAAATGCATTATTATAACTCTGACGATTCAAAAGGTGAGATATAAAAATATTTAGTGGGATAGAAAACAATTTAAATAAAGGGAGGTAAAAGATGGCAGATTTAAAGAAAAAAAGTATATGGGAAGCTTATAGATTCTCAATAATACTACTAGGAGCAATTTTTTTAGGAAGTTTAATAGGGATTCAATTTGGAGAAAAGGCAAAAATTTTAAAACCTTTAGGGGATCTATTTATTAATGGTATGTTTACAATAGTAGTTCCATTGGTATTGGTAACTATTAGTAGTTCAATATCTAGTATGAGTGATATGAAGAGATTGAAAAGTGTTTTAAAAAATCTGTTCTTAGTTTTTGTTTCAACAGGATTTGTAGCAGCTATAATAATTCTAGTAATAGTTACAGTTTTTCCACCAGCTCAAGGGGTAAATTTAAGCTTAAAAGCTACTGAAGCATTAAAACCATTTCAAACTGGAGAACAAGTTGTAAAAGCATTAACTGTAACAGACTTCCCAGAGTTAATTTCAAGAAAAAATATGTTACCACTAATTCTATTCTCAATAGTTTTTGGAATGTGTGTGAATATGATTGGAGAAAAGGGAAAACCAGTTGCAAAAGGTTTAGAGGCTCTAGCAGAAGTTTTCTTAAAGATGATTAATCTATTAATGTACTATGCACCTATCGGTTTAGGAGTTTATTTTGCAGCATTAGTTGGAGAGTATGGAGGTCAATTAATAGGATCTTATACAAGAGCTATGGTTATCTACTACCCTCTATGTTTTATATATTTTGTGGTTATGTTCCCAATTTATGGATATATTGCAGGGGGAAAAGATGGAGTAAGAGCTATGAAACATCTAATTTCACCAGGGATTACATCTCTTGCAACTCAAAGTAGTATAGCAACTCTTCCAGTAAACTTAGAGGCAGCAGAAAAAATAGGAGTGCCAAAGGATATTAGAGAGATTGTTTTACCTATTGGTGCAACTGCTCATATGGATGGAACAGTATTTAGTTCAATATTAAAGATCTCTTTCCTATTTGGAATTTTCCAAGTACCATTTACAGGGATAGGAACATATGTTAGTGCTATTTTACTTTCAATAGTAGGTGGAGTAGTAATGTCTGGTGTGCCAGGTGGAGGATTGATAGGAGAGATGCTAATAGTAACAATGTATGGGTTCCCACCAGAAGCATTCCCTATAATTGCAACTATAGGTTATCTAGTAGATCCACCAGCAACTATGATAAATGCCACAGGAGATACAGTAGCTGCTATGTTGGTAACTAGATTAGTAGAGGGAAAAGATTGGATGAAGAGAAAATTAGGATAGAATAGATAGAAAAAGCTTATTCGATTTTTGTCGGATAAGCTTTTTTCTATAAGAATTATTTATTAAAAAATTCAGCCCATTTATCAGCTTTAAAACCAAGTAGTACACCTTTTTCAGTAACTACAAGAGGTCTTTTTACTAGCATACCATTAGAAGCTAGAATTTTAATAAGCTCCTCATCAGATTCAGTTGCTACCTTTTCCTTTAAATTCATCTCTCTGTATAGCATTCCACTTGTATTAAAAAATTTTTTAACAGGTAGTCCACTTAAAGCTATAAACTCTTTTAACTCTTCAGCAGTAGGATTATTCTCAACAATATGTCTATCTGTGAAAGATAGATTATTTTCTTCTAACCATTTTTTAGCTTTTACACAAGTACTACATTTTGGATAGTTGATAAAAAGTATCGACATAAATTATCACTCCTTAAATATAATTTTTAACTATATTATACAATATATTTAGAAAAATAAAATAAAATTTTCATAAAATATAGTACTAAAAAAATAACACTATAATATTATTATATTG
>UQQO01000048.1 GCA_900543175.1 uncultured Fusobacterium sp. | reverse complement strand
ATATATATATTTTCATTATTTTATAAAATTATTTCAGATATCTTTGTTCGTTTTCAAAAAAAAATACTATAAATACTTGCAATTTTCTCATAAATGGTGTATTATTGTTAATGCGATCCGATGGAGCAGAAATTGTTTTATAAATATAATTATAAAATAATGAAAAAACTATTTAAGTTGTTAAGAATTTTAAAGGGTTAAAATTCAAATATTATATGAGGTGGAAAAATGGAAAAACAAAAAATCAAAATTGGTCTTGTGCCAAAACTAATTATTGGTATCATTTTAGGTATTCTTATTGGAATGTATCTTCCTGAATGGGTTGGGCGTTTAATAGTAACAGCATCTAGCTTATTTAGTATGTTCTTAAAATTTGTTATCCCTATGATGATTTTAGCATTTGTTACAATGGGAATTGCTGATTTGACTCAAGGAGCAGGAAAACTTCTTGGTATTACTGCTGCAATCTCTTATGCATCAACTTTAATTGCAGGTTCTGTATCATTCTTTGTAGCAAATAGTTTATTTATGAGTTTTATGGATCCAAAAGCATTGGAAAGAATTACAAAAACAGCTGGAATTTCAGTAGCTCCATATCTTAGTCTTTCAGTTACTCCAATATTAGATACATTAGCAGCAGTGCTTCTTGCATTTATCCTTGGATTATGTATGTCTACAATGAGAGGAAAAGAGATTGGAAATACTTTATATGATTTTATGAAAGATTTCTCAGCTATTATAAATAAAGTTTTACATACTATTATAGTTCCTTTCTTACCATTATATATCTGTGGAACTTTTATAGATATGACTCGTTCAGGTAAAACTTTTGCAATTTTAGGAATTCTTTGGAAAGTGTTTATCATTGTAATTATTATGCACCTACTATATTTAGTTTTTGCTTTCTTTGTAGCTGGTGGAATCTCTAAGAAAAACCCACTTATGCTTCTAAAAAATCAAATTCCTGGATATACAACAGCAGTAGGAACTCAATCTTCAGCAGCAACTATTCCTGTAAACCTTGAATGTGCTAAAGCTGATGGAATATCTGAAGAGATTCGTAACTTTGTTGTACCACTTTGTGCAAATATTCACATGGCAGGTTCAATGATAACAATTACAGCTTGTGCTACTGCAGTTTGTATGATGAATGGACTTCCTATTTCAATCAATACAGTAGTTCCATTTATAGCTACTCTTGGAATAGCTATGGTTGCATCTCCTGGAGCACCTGGAGGATCAATTATGACAGCTCTACCATTCCTTTATATGGTTGGACTTGGAACTGAAGAACTTCAAGCTATAATGATTGCTCTTTACATTACACAAGACTCATTTGGTACTGCTTGTAATGTATCTGGAGATAATGCTATTGGACTTATCGTTGATGCAATCTACAAGAAATGGATTAAAGAATAGAATAAATTTATAAAAAATATAACTGCTGTAAGTTGATAGTTTAAATTATCAATTTGCAGCAGTTTTTTAATATATAAATAAATTTTCTTGACTCTAACCCTACTTAAAGGTTTATTATATATAAATAAAAAATTTTTTGACATTTTCACGCCGTAAAAAATAATTATAATATACAAAAATAGAAAAATAATTTAAGAAAAGAGGGAAGATAGATGAAAAAGAAAAAAATAGCGATTTGCATATGTAGTGTAGTAATCTTATTTCTTATTTTTAAGAAATTTACAGGGAAAGATGAAAAAACTATATTTTTAACTGATGAGGTGAAAAGGGGAAATATAGCACAAACTGTTATAGCTACTGGAACTATTAGAAGTAATAATAGGGTAGAGGTTGGAGCTCAAGTAAGTGGAAGAATAACAAAATTAAATGTAGTTTTAGGACAAGAGGTAAAAAAAGGTGATCTTATAGCTACTATTGATTCTATGACACAGGAAAATGATTTAGAAAAAGCAAAATCTCAGCTATCATCATATGAAAAGCAGTTGGAAAGTAAAAAAGTAAATTTAGAGGTAAAAAAATCAAAGTACAATAGGGCAAGCAATCTATACAAAGTAAAATCTATTTCACAAGATGATTATGAAACAGCAAAGCAGGAGTATGCAGATGCAAAAAGTGGAGTAAGTGAGTTAGAAGAGTTAATAAAACAAGCAAAGATAGAGGTAAAAATTGCTGAAACAGATCTATCATATACAGTAATTACATCTCCAATAGATGGAGTTGTAGTTTCAATTCCAATTTCAGAGGGACAAACAGTAAATAGTATGCAAAGTGCTCCAACAATTGTGCAAGTTGCAGATTTGAAGAAGATGTTGATAAAACCTGAGATATCAGAGGGAGATATAACTAAATTAAAAAAAGGGCAAGAGGTAGAGTTTACAATACTATCATTGCCAGAAAAAGTGTATAAAGCTAAGATAGATTCCATAGATCCAGCAACTACTACATTAACAGATGATGAGTATGAAGAGTCGGCAAGTGATACAGAGGCAGTTTATTATTATGCTAATGTTATAGTAGATAATAAAGACAATAATTTGAGAATAGGAATGACAACAACTAATACAATAAAGGTAGCTGAGGCTAAAGATGTAATAACTATTCCTACAACCGCTCTTTATAAAAAAGGGAATAAGTATTATGTAAAAACTTTAGGAGAAAAGGAAGAAGTTGAAGAAAAAGAAGTTAAAATTGGAATAAATGATGATATGAATACAGAGATAAAATCTGGATTAAAAGAGGGTGAAAAACTGATTTTAACTGAGATGAAAGCAGGAGAGGTAGCAAGTAGATCAACTCGTCCACCAAGATTTTAAGGAGGAGAAAAATTGAAAAAGATAATAGAGATAGAAAATATAAATAAATATTTTGGTGAGGGAGAGAATAGAGTTCACGTTTTAAAAAATATCTCTTTTGAGATAAAAAAAGGGGAGTTTATTGCAATAATAGGGCAATCAGGTTCTGGAAAATCTACTTTAATGAATATATTAGGGTGTTTAGATAGAGTTACAGATGGTTCATACAAGATAGATGGTAGAGAGATAAGTAGATTTTCTAAAGATGAATTGTCAGAGCTAAGACAGCAAAAATTTGGTTTTATCTTTCAAAGATATAATCTTATCTCAACTTTAACAGCTCTTGAAAATGTAGCATTACCAGCTATATATGCTGGGCTTAGTGAAAAAGAGAGAAATAGTAGAGCTGAAGAACTTTTAGTAAAATTAGGTTTAGGAGATAAGATTAAAAATAAACCTAATCAACTGTCTGGGGGGCAACAACAGAGAGTATCAATCACTAGGGCTCTTATGAATGGTGGAGAGATAATTCTTGCTGATGAACCTACTGGGGCACTAGATTCTAAAAGTGGTGAAAGGGTAATGAAGATATTGACTGATCTTCATAAAGAGGGGCATACAATTATCTTAGTAACTCATGATAAGAATATAGCAAACTATGCTAATAGAATTATAGAGATTAAAGATGGAGAGATCTATAATGATAGTGTAAAAAAATTTGAGACTGAGGTTATAAAAGATTCAGTTAAAAAGATAAATCAGGTGAAGAAAAATCTATTTTACTCTAAAGCTCAATTTTTAGAATCTTTGAAAATGGCAACTAATGCTATAATTACTCATAAGATGAGATCTCTACTTACAATGTTAGGAATAATAATTGGAATAGCCTCGATAATATGTGTTGTTGCATTGGGAAATGGATCTCAACAAAAGATATTAAGTGATATAAACTCTTTAGGAACTAATACTTTAGATATTTTTAATGGTAGAGGTAGAGGAGATAGAAATGCAAATAAAAAAAGAAATCTTACAATAAAAGATGCAGATTTTTTAAGAAAACAGTTTTACACAGAGAGTGTAACACCAAATGTCAATGGAAGTGGAACTCTTACATATGGAAATAAATCTTATACAGCCTCTTTAAGAGGAGTAGGAGAGGAGTATTTCAATGTAAAAGGGTTGGAACTTGATACAGGAAAACTCTTTAATAGAGATGATGTTATAAATGGTAGCCAAGTTGTAGTGATAGATGAAAACAGTAGATCTCAACTATTTAAAGATAAAAATCCTATTGGAGAGATTTTAATATTTAACAAAAGACCATTGAAAATAATAGGAAGTGTAATAACAAAAAATAATATGTCAATGAACAGTAGTGATCTTGTTTTGTATACCCCTTATACAACTGCTATGAATAGAATAATAGGGGATAATCATATAAATTCAATCACTATGAAGATAAAAGACAATGTAGATATGCAGATAGCTGAAAAAGATGTAACAAATATTCTTACAATAAGACATAAGGCAAAGGATTTTTTTATAATGAATGTGGATACATTGAAAAAAACTGTTGAAAGCACTACTAATACAATGAAATTACTTATATCTTGTATAGCTTGTATCTCACTTGTAGTAGGGGGGATAGGGGTTATGAATATTATGTTAGTCTCTGTAACTGAAAGAACAAGAGAGATAGGAATAAGAATGGCAATTGGTGCAAAACAGAGAAATATTCTACAACAGTTTTTAATTGAAGCGATACTTATATGTCTTATTGGGGGAGTTTTAGGAGTTGGAATTTCAGTTGCCTTTGGAATCATATTTAATATGGTTATAAAAAATTTCACTATGATTTTTTCAATTTTCTCAATAGTTGCAGCAGTTTTATGTTCAACTATGATAGGAGTTATTTTTGGTTATATGCCAGCAAAAAATGCCTCAGAACTTGATCCAATAAATGCTCTTTCAAGAGATTAAAAAGGAGAATTATGAAGAAAAAAATTATTATATTAATAGCTTTAGGAGTTATTCTAGGAAGTTGTAGTAATCTAAAAAAAGATTATCAAAAGATAGATAGTAAAATAAAAACTTACAAGGAACTATCTAAAAATTATAATATTGATAGTAGATGGTGGGAAAGTTATGGAGATGAACAATTAAATAATTTAATAGAATTGGGATTAAAAAACAATAGTGACTTAGCAAAGGCGGCTATAAATATTAATAAAGCTCTATATCAAGCTAAAATTATTGGAAGTGATTTAGTTCCAGAATTTAGTGGAAGTTTAAGCTCAGGTGCCTCTAAAAATATAGAGAGTGGTGGAAGCTCAAATATAGATCACTCTGGAAGTTTCAATATAAGTTATGAAGTTGATCTTTGGCAGAGATTGAGAGATATGAAAGATGCTCAAGAGTGGGAGTATAAAGCAACTATTGAAGATTATGAAAAGACAAAATTAACTTTGATAAATAGTATAATTGATTCATATTTTTCTATAATCTATCTTGAAAATTATATAGAGATCAATAAAAATATGAGTAAAAACTATTTGGACATAGAAAAAATAGTTGATAATAAATTGAGATATGGAATAGCAGATATTTTAGATAAAAAACAAGCTGAAAGAGAGGTAATTAGAAGTAATAATACTCTTATATCTTATGAAAAAGATAAAAAGGAGCAGGAATCACTTTTACGTAACCTTTTAAATCTTAAACCAGATGATGAGTTAAAAATAGAGTATAGAGATATATTGGAAGTTAAAAATCTGGGAGTAAATTTAGATGTACCATTGAATATAGTTGCTAATCGTCCAGATATAAAAGCTTATGAATACAGATTAAAAAATGCTTTTAAAGATGCAGTTGCCAGTGAGAAACAGCTTTATCCAAATATAACTATAAGTTCTGCTCTTAGTTCAAGTAGCGATAAATTTAACACCACTTTAAAAACACCAGTAGCTTTAGGAAGTGTAAGTATAAATTTACCATTTCTCAATTGGAATGAGATTAAGTGGAATATAAAAATTAGTCGTGCTGAATATGAAGAGGCAAAATTAAACTTTCAACAGGGAATAGTTACAGCTCTTAACGAGATAGATTATAACTATTTTTTATATGTTAAAGAGCAGGAAAATTATATTAATTTAAAAAACATCAATGAATATGATAATGAAATTGCTATTAATTATGAAAGAAAATATGAAAATGGAAAGGTAGAACTTAGAGAGTGGTTATTAAGTCTCAATGATGAGGCATCATCAAGACTTAATATCATCAACTCTAAATATCAACTAATAAAGATAGAGAATACAATCTATCAAAGTATAGGTGGTATGATAAAAAAATAGTTTATAGATAACATAAAATATCTTCAGTAGAATAGATAGTTTTATATTTTGAAAGATTTTTTATAATATTTTTTCTCTCTTCATATGTAAGTTTTTTAGAGAAAATATGCTGTTTATTTAAAATTTCATTTTCAGAGGAGAAGATTATATTTTCTGGAATAGAGAAAGAGTCTTTAATAATCTCAATATTTTCTATATTGAGATTATTTTTCTCTGAAATTATTAAAAATCTTTTATTGATAACTTTTTTAATCATATCCATAGTTGGATTTAAAAGAATATAGAAATCAAAACTATCTGAATATTTATTACTTATATCTACACAAGATAAAGTTTTTTGATTTATACTTTCCTCTGTTATTAATAGAGCTCTCTCGTTGATATTTTTAAAATATAATCCTATTGTTTGAATTATAGTTTGTATCCCTCTTCCTCTTTTCATATATGCAATAATATTTTTTTTCTCCTTAAATATAGAGGCTAATATTTTTTTTTGAATAGAGTTATATTGAAACTCTTGAATTAAAAAGTTTTTAATCTCTTTAAAAAGCTCTCCTTGTTTAATAGCATAGGATTTGAAAGAATAATCTTTATCAATTAAAATATGTACATTGTAGTTTTCATCTTTCATAATAACATCTTTTAACTTAACATTAAAATCAAGGTTATACATATTTTTTAAAGATGTAAGAAGATATTCAGTGGAATTGTCCAATGTACCTAGATATATTTTATTATTGGCAACAGTGATTCCAGCATCTGAAAAAGCTAGTTTTAACTCATTAGACTCTAATTTTCTTCTTGTATATATTACAGTTTCTATTGGGAAAGTAGTATCATACAAATCAAAATTATGTATACTGCTATTTTCAATATTTATATTCTCTTTTATATCCTCAATAAAAATCTTATATTGATATTTATCTTTAAAAGTTTCAAGTTTCAATTTAAAGGCTATATCTATATTTGTAAGAGAAACTAACTCTTCAAAGATATCATCACTATTAAACCAAACACAGTTTTTAAACTCCTGTCCATCTTTTATAATATTCATCATAATATGCTTTCTATCTTTTCCTATCAATCTTAAATTATCAAATTGACAGTTATTTAAAGAGAAGATAGGAGATGAGTTTCCAAAACCAAAAGGTTCAAGTAGAGAGATCTTATCAAGAAAATCATAGGAGATCTTATAAAAAGCTAAAGGTTTATCAATCTTAATTGGCTTTACAAAAGCTATATCTGAAATAGTTTTTTCAGCATATTCATTTAATTTTTTAGAAAATTCAGGGATATTTTCAATTTTAATAGAGAAACCAGCAGCTCCACTATGTCCCCCATATTTTAATAGAAGATCTGAAAAATTATTAAGTGCCTCTATAATATTAAATCCTTCAATACTTCTACAAGAGGCAGTGGCAATCCCTTCATCTTTTTTTATCTCCATAATAATTGTAGGTTTATAATATCTATCTAAAATTTTAGAGGCTACAATTCCAATTACTCCGTGATGAAATCCTTCCTCTCCAACTATAAGGACAGCATTTTCATAGAGTTTTTCATTTTCAATTTTTTCCACAGCTTTTTGGAAAATATCCTCTTGAATTTCTTTTCTCTCGCTATTTTTACTAAGAAGTTCACTAATTATAGTTGAACATACTCTATGATCCCTTTCAATAAAAAGCTC
Source organism: uncultured Fusobacterium sp. (assembly GCA_900543175.1). Taxonomy (GTDB): domain Bacteria; phylum Fusobacteriota; class Fusobacteriia; order Fusobacteriales; family Fusobacteriaceae; genus Fusobacterium_A. The sequence continues at coordinate 6,674 of UQQO01000048.1, read as the reverse complement.
AACAGCTCTTTTAGCATCTTCAAGTCTTCCAGCAGCATTGAATATAGGAGCGATTATAAAACCTATATCATAGGTATTAAATTTTCTAGTTTCATAGTCTTCAAAGATCTTTTTAATAAGCATATTGATACCAAGCCATTTACTTCTTCTTAAATATTCCAATCCCTCTTTTACAAAGATTCTATTCTCTTTTAGCAGAGGAACAATATCAGCAACAGTTCCAATAGCTACAATATCAAGATATTTATATAATTCATCTTTTAAATTGTTTTTTTCAAAAAGAGCAGAGATAAGGAAAAAAGCTGTTCCTACTCCAGCTAAATATTTAAACTTATACTCATTATCCTCTCTCTTAGGATTGATTACTGCAAAAGCAGGAGGATTTCCACTGTTTATCTCATGGTGATCTGTAACAATAATATCAATTCCAATCTCATTAGCATGAGCTATCTCCTTATGAGATGAGATTCCACAGTCAACAGTGATAACAAGAGTTCCACCTTCACTTTTTATATAATTGAGGGCCTCAATATTTAGTCCATAACCTTCATCTCTAAGAGGAATATAATATTTTACATTGTAACCAAGCTTTTTAAGTGCAAGATAGCAAAGGGAAACAGATGTAATTCCATCTACATCATAATCTCCATATATCCAAACAGGTTCTCCTTTTTCTTTGGCTATCTCTAATCTTTCAACTGCCTTATCTATATCCTTTAACAAAAAAGGTGAGGTAATATCCTCAACTCCACCATATAGGAAAGTTTTTATATCTTCACCAGCTATAATATCTCTATTATAGAGCAAAGTGGTAATATCTTTATCTAAATTAAAATTGTTATATATTTCATTGGAACTATTTTTATAAATCCATCTAGTATCACGCATCTTTTCTCCTTTTTAAAAATTATATAATTTTTTATAGAAAATATATGTGATAATCAAATCTTGAATCTCGTATTTTTCTTGAGGGTTAGAGATAGTGTCAAGATTGATATCACCATCAAAGTCAAATTTTATATTTTTTACTACACTCTCTCCAAAATTATAGTGAATAAGAGTTCTTAATTTATCTCCATGATATTTTTTTAGAAGTTCTTTTAACTCTTTAGATCCTAAGTCAATATTAATTGCAGGTTTTAAAAGTTCATTAAATTCATCTTTATGTTTAAAAGGAATTAGCATTAATCCAATTTTAGAATTTTTAGAGATAGCATCTTTATTAAATTTACTCCCTAAAAGCATAGTTGTATAGATAAGTTCCTGTGGAATATCATACTTCTTAGAGCAATTATCAACAATCTCTTTATAATATAGAGGGTAGTTATATCTCATAAGATCTTTGTATTTGAAGAACTCTTTTCTATAATTGGAAGAGTTTTTATATGCTAAATCATAAAACTCCCCTTTTTCTAAAATATTAGTAATAGCAACTCCATTTGAAATAGAGTATTTATTTACAAAACTACTATTTTGAAGTTCTATTTTTAGTAGCTCTTCGTCCTTTAACTTAGCTATATTATATAATTTTTCTATCTCTAGATCATTGATTTTATCATAAATCTCACTAGGATCTTTTTTTGTAGAATCTATAAAGTTATCAATAATTAATCCTATTTTAAAAGTAGCATTATGAGATTTAAGATCAATATTTTTATTTCCTAAGATAAAAGCAAAAAATAATCCCTCATATGAATTTGGATAGTTATTTATAATATTTTTAGCAGTTTCCTCAAACTTTCTCTCTTTTTTTAATTTTAAATAGGAATCTGCCAATAGAATTTCAGTTATAATATTTCTCTTAGATAATTTATTTATAGTTGAAACTACTTTATTATAATCTCCAAAAGAGTAGTAGATACCAGCTACGTAAAGTAGAGATGGAAAGAGATATTTTTCACCTTTGATATTCTCAAAAAAATAAAGACATCTTGAAAAATCTTTTAATCTATAATATGCTATCCCTTTATAAAAGAATAGAGTGTCTCTATTTAAAATTTTATCATATTTGTTTGCTAGCTCAATAATTTCTTTGTATTCCCTATTTTCTAGATATATTCTAAAAATTTCAACAATAGCTTTCTCTTTTATTTCGAGATTAGTTGAAGAAGAGGAAAGAATTTTTTTACCTGTATATATAGCTTCTTTGTATTTTTTTTGGCTGTGAAAAAACTCTGTAACTTTTAAAAGTTTATCATTAGATAGATTATCAGCTGATTTTAAATCAAGATTAAATTTTAAATTATAATAATCTTTGAATTTAGAATCTTGTTGTAAAAGTAGGGAAAGAGCTTTTTCCTCAAAAAAACTAGATATAGGAGAGTAATAATTATAATCTAATCTTTGTAAATATACTTCACCTAATTCATAGTTACCTATTTTAAATAGAGCATCTCCTAAAGAGTAATCTCTTTCAGCTAAATATCTATTTTTTTCTATTTTGGAATCTTTTACTAAAAAAGAGTTGTTGTAATTAAAAACAGCTTTTTGGAGATAGTGAACAGCTTTTTCATAATCTTCTAGTTGATAATATGTCATTCCAATAAAATAAAAGGCATAGTTATTTTTTAAGATGGGAGAGTAACCAAAACTTCTCATTAAGGTTTCAAAACTCTCTTGAGCTGTAACATAATCTTTCTGCTCATAAGCATTTTTTCCTTGAATAAATATTGAATAATCATCATAGTTATAACTAAAAATATTTATATTTAATATAAAAAATAGAAGTATAAAGATTTTTTTCATTATAAAGCACCTCTTAAAAATCTAGTAGAATATTACAATATAATTATGACAAAATAAAAAGAAAATGGCAACTAATTTTAAAAAAATTAAAAAAAGCTATTGAAATTATATGAAATATGTTAGATAATGAAAAGCAGTATGTTGTTTTTTAAGGAGGTGAAAAATGGGGATAATTAAGGTATTAGATGAGTCAGTTTCAAATATGATAGCAGCTGGAGAAGTAGTTGAAAATCCTGCAAGTATGATAAAAGAATTGTTGGAAAACTCTTTAGATGCTGGAAGTAAAAATATAAAGATAGATGTAAAAAATGGTGGTAAACATGTAATAATATCTGATGATGGAAAGGGAATGTCTCAAGAAGATCTTTTGATGTCAGTGGAAAGACATGCTACAAGTAAGATTAGAAAGAAAGAGGATCTATATAATCTTTTTACTTATGGTTTTAGAGGAGAGGCACTTTCATCAATAGCAGCAGTTTCTAAGATGATACTATCTTCTAAAGATGAAGAATCATCAATCGGATCAACAGTAAATGTATCTAGTGGAAAGATTACAGGACTTAAAGAGGTACAGAGAAATAGAGGGACTACAATAGAGATAAAAGATCTATTTTTCAATACTCCTGCAAGATTAAAATTTTTAAGAAAAGCTACAACTGAATATATGAATATAAAGGATATTGTTATACAAGAGGCTTTAGGTAATGCAGACATAGCTATAACTTTAATATTAGATGATAAGGTAAGCATAAAAACTACTGGAAATGGTTTGGACAATGCAGTGGTAGAGATTTTTGGAAACAATGTTTTAAAAAATTGTAAGAAGTTTTCTATGGGATATTTAGGAAATGGATTTCTATATAGATCAACAAAGGATTCTATATTTACCTTTGTAAATGGTAGAATGGTAAAATCTAAGCTGATAGAAAATGCTGTAATAGATGGGTATTATACTAAGCTTATGAAGGGAAAATATCCTTTTGCAATAATATTTTTAGAGATAGATCCACAAGAGGTTGATGTAAATGTTCATCCATCTAAAAAGATTGTAAAATTCTCTGATGAGAAATTTATATATGAAAAAATATTGAGAGAGATAGAGAATACTTTTGAAAGAGATGATAAATTTGTATCTCCAACTTTTGAGGAGAAACAAGAGGATAACTCTTTTTTAGATTTTGCTGAATTTTCAAAGTTTGTTCCACTAAAGGCAGAAAATAAGCAATTTGAAGATATTGAAGTGGAAAAGTATGAGAGAGTAGAAAAAGCTGATAATAAAGTTGAGATAAAAGAGAGTACTAATTTAGAAAAAGATATTTCGAGAACTCTCAAAACAGATAAAAAATCTCCTGTTAAAAATAAAAAGATAGAAGAGTTTGGAACAAAGTTTGAAATAAATGAAAGAGAAAACAGATTTAATTGGTTAGAAGAAGAGAAAAAAGAAGAGAATACAATTGAAAATATTGAAGAAGAAAAACCAATTAAAGAAGATATAAATAATAAAAAAATAGAAATAAAAGACAATAATTTTCAAAAGAAAAATAAAAAAATAGCTTTTAAAGTATTAGGGCAAATATTTAATTCTTTCATTTTAGTTGAAAGAGATGGGATATTAGAGATCTATGATCAACATATAGTTCATGAAAGAATACTATACGAAAAATTGAAAGAGGAGTATTATAGTAGTGAGGTAAGTAGTCAACAACTTTTAGTTCCTATAAGAATATTAGTTGACCCTAGAGAGAGAGAGCTAGTTTTTGAAAATATAGAGAGTTTCGGTAAATTTGGTTTTGAAATAGATGAATTTGGAGATAATGAAATTTTAATTAGAGCAGTTCCAATAATGAATTTTAGAGATAGTATCGAGAATATTTTTAGAGAGATTTTAATGAATTTAAGAGAGAATAAATCTAAAGATATAAGAGAAAATATAATAATCTCTATGTCTTGCAGAGGAGCTGTAAAGGCAAATGAAAAACTAACACAAGATGAGATGGAGATTATGGTTGAGAAACTTCATGAGATAGGAGAGTATACATGTCCTCATGGTAGACCAATTATAATAAAAATAACAATGAACGATTTAGAAAAACTGTTTAAAAGAAAATAAAAGATAGAAAAAATATGAAAAGGAGAAAACTTTGAATATATCTATTGTATGTGTAGGAAAGGTAAAAGAGAAATATATTATTGAAGGAATAAATGAATTCTTGAAAAGAATGCAATCTTTTGCTAAAATGAGAATTATAGAACTTAAAGAGGATGGAAATGACAATAATAGAAATCTATCTATTGAAAAAGAGGGAGAAGAAATTTTAAGAACTCTTGAAAAAATAGGTGGTTATAATGTATTATTAGATATACAGGGGAAAAATTTTTCATCTGAAGAGATGGCAGAAGAGATAGAAAGATTAACTGTCAATGGAGTAAGTAGTATTAACTTTATAATTGGTGGTTCTTATGGAGTTTCTGAAAGTGTAAGAAGAGCAGCACAGATGAAACTCAGCTTTTCAAAGATGACATTTCCACATCAACTGATGAGACTTATTTTAACAGAGCAGATTTACAGATGGTTTAGCATATTAAAAAATACAAAGTATCATAAATAATTATAAAATATCATAAAAAATATAATGTTAAGTTAAAAAAATTTTAGGAGGGAAGAAGTTATGTATTCACAAGGAGAAACTTTTTATTATGATATCGATGATGAGGAGTACGAATTACATGTATTAGAAAATGTTATAATGGGAGATAAGGAGTATATTATAGCAGAGGATTTTGATGGAGATGTTCATGTATTCCTTTATGATGAAGATGAAGAGGAACTTGAAATACTAGATGATGGAGATGCTAGCGAAGTAATTGATTATTGGAAAGAGGAATATCTTTTAGGAGAAGATATTGGAGATTATGAAGAAGATGAGTACTACGACAGAGAAGATGAAGAGTACGGAGATAAATTTGACAATGAAGATTACTATGATGGTGATGAAGAGGATTATTATTAATGAGTAGATTTATTATTAGAAGTCTTGATAGTTATAATGAGAAAAGTTATGAGATAGTGACAGGGAAAAAAACTGAAACTTCTGAAACTGTTGAATATGAGTATCTTAGTAAACTTGGAAAATGTAAAATCTCTGTTTTAGAAGATAGAGTGATTATTGATAGAGATAACAATGGTATTGCTACTATTTTAGATGTAGATATGAAAAGAGAAACAGAATTTGTATACTATGGAGAGGGATTTAAAAAAGAATTTTCTCTAAAAGGAGAAAATTTAAGCTATAAGGATAATATTTTAGATTTTACTTATAAGATCTTAGATGGTAGAGAAGAGGTAAATGTTATCTCTATAACTATTAAAGAGTATTAAACTATTTGAGATAGGGCAATATTATATGCCCTATTTTAATAATTAGGAGGAAAAATGAAGATAATAGGATTTTTATTAATTTTGTTAACTATGTATAGTTGTACTGGACTTCCTCAAAAAACTGATATAGACAATATTTGGAGTAGCATAAGTGGGGAGAGTACTCCTTTAGAACAAGGGAGTATAGTATTAACTACAAAAGATGCACCAGGATTATTACAGGTTATTTCTCAAAATTTAAAAACAGGAAAAACAAAAAGTTATTCAGAAAGATATAATGGAAGTAACTTTGAAGTATATGTAGGAGATTACTTAATAATTCCTTTAAAAGCTGAGGATGATTTTAAACTTTTAAGTTACCCTAAAAATATCTCTTATGAATTGGGAATAAAAGGAACAAATCTTGTATTTAGAAGTATATACCAAGGGGATTTTGATATAGAATTGAGATCTTTAGGAGATATAACTAGAAGAATTACAATATCAAATAAATTAAAATATAGATTTACGGAACAAAATAATTATGATATAATTCTAAAAAATTATGCTA